>NZ_QOCY01000054.1:0-93295 GCF_024701915.1 Lactobacillus leichmannii
AAGACACTAGTAAAGACTAGCGACTAGCATTTAAACATATTTTGACATTTAAATCGCCTACTGCAAGATACCCTTATTATTTTAAGCAAAAAAGGACCGCTTTCGCGGTCCCCTTTGATTCTTAAGTATAACTTAGCAAATCACGCGATTATTTGAAAATCTTCTTCCACCAGGGAGTCTTCTTGGGCGCCAGCTGCATGTCAGCCAGGGTCCGGTAGGTTGGCGCCCCCTTGGCCGCGTTCTCCTGGGCCCGGCTGAGCAATTCCTTGTGAACTTCCTGGTCGCTCTTGGCCATGTCAGCCACGACCTGGGCCCTTTTCTGCTCCGGAGTGACCGGCTCATCTTCTAAAAAGCCGTCATCAAAATCCGGTAGGTCCAGGACATCAGCCGCTTGCTCAAGGGAATCTTCCGGCTTTTCCGCTGCCTTAGCCGCTGTCAGCTGGGCCAGCTGCTCTTTCAGTTCAGCAATTTCCTGGTCCTTGGCGGCCAGGGCAGCTTCCAGCTGGTCTTCCCTGGCTGTCTTGACCGGTGCTTCATCCTTTTTACCAGCAAAAAGTTCTTGGGCCGCCTGGTCGACCTTCTGCCCTGCCTTGACCAAGTCCTGCATTTGCTTCAAAACTGTCAAGTCTTCCGGCCGGTAGCGGCGGGTATTCTTGACCCGGGGAAAGTAAGCTGGTGAAGCAGCCTTCTCCACCGCCTGCGAATACTTGCGCAGGGTGTTCTCGCTGACCCCAAGGGCCTGGGCGGCTTCACTGGTCTTCATCTGCTCACTTTTCTCACTCATGTTCTAACTTTCTTTCGCAAAAAACTAAATTTTCAAAGTACTTTTTTCTTAGTCGTGCTTGTGCAGGAGAGTCTTCTTGTGGGCGTAGCGCTCTTCAGCCAGCCTGATCAAGCGGGTGATCAAATCTGGGTAAGAAATCCCGGCTTCTTCAAACAGCTTCGGGTACATGCTGATGTTGGTAAAGCCTGGCAGGGCGTTCAATTCGTTGAAGATGACTTCCCCGTCGCTTTCTCTAAGCATGGAGTCAATCCGGGCCATGCCGCTGCACTCAGTGATCTGGTAGATCTTCAAGGCGTTTTCCTGGACCTTTTCCGCGGTTTCTGCCGGAATCTGGGCTGGAATCTGCAGGGTCGTGGTTGATTCTGTGCTGTACTTGTTTTCGTAGCTGTACCAAGTATTGTCGGCGTTGATGATCCGGCCGACCCCGGAAACTACCGGGTGGTCGTTACCCAAAACGGCGGTTTCAACTTCAGTGCCTACGATCCCTTCTTCAACCAAAACCTTGTCATCGTACTTGAAGGCTTCGGCCAAAGCTTCAGCGTAGTTGCTGTCGTCAGTTACGTGAGTGATGCCGACGGAAGAACCCTGGTTGGACGGCTTGACGAAGAGGTTGCTGGTGCCCAGCTGGCCGCTGACCCAGTCGTAGCTGAGCTTTTGGTTCTTGGCGTCCTCATATTCGTAGCGCTTGATAGATACCCACTTGGCTACCGGCACGCCGGCTCTTTGGGCCAGGATCTTGGTAAATTCCTTGTCCATAGTTACGGCTGCCGCTAAAACGTCAACCCCGACGAAAGGCTTGTCGATCAAGCGGAAGAGGCCCTGCAGGACCCCGTCTTCACCCAGGTTGCCGTGGACGATTGGGAAGAGCACGTCCAGTTCCGGCCGGGAAGCCAGCTCGATCAAGTTGGAAAGGTTGGCCGTCTTGTCAGTCTTTTCCACCATGTAGCCCGGCTCTTCCAGAACCTTGTATGAATCAGCTTCACTGGCCACGTAGCCGGAGTTCGTGATCCAGATCGGGTGCACGTCAAACTTGTCCTTGTCGATTGCCTTGTAGATGTTGCCGGCTGAAGTGATTGAGACTTCGTATTCGGAGGAGTTCCCACCAAAAATCAAACCAACTTGTGTTTTTTTCGTCATTGTTTCGTCTCCTTTTATCAATCTGTATTATACCGAAAACTCGGGCTTTTGGCGCACTTTCCAAGCAAATTTTAAGTTTTTTTAGCAAAAGCGCTTAATGGCGAAAAAAGCAAAAAATCAGCTATAATATAAACTAGAAAGGGGTTGATGAAGATGCGTCATAAGCCAGCACTGCTTTTACTGCCGGCAATCCTTCTGGCAGTAGGGCCCACGGCTGTCCAGGCGGCAGAATTCACGCCGCAGGAACAGGCAGAGGTGCTCCGTTTTCAAAGAGAATACCAGGCCTTGAGCAAGACCGTCTACACCCAGCAGAATATCTATGCCAGCAAGCCTTCCTTGAAGAAGAAGTTCAAGGCGGGCAGCTTAAAGTCTAGCTACATCAACGAGCAAGTCGCCTACATCAACTACTACCGTGACCTCTTCGGTTTAACTGCCGTCAAGACAACAAGCCATGGCAACAAGAATGCCCAGACGACGGCCGCCGTCATGGCCGCCATTAATGCCAACCCGTTCGTCAACCAGCACGGGCTGCCAAATGAGAAGCAGCCAAGCTACATTTCCAAGAAGAACTGGCTTTTGGCCCAGGACGTTTCCAACTCGGCCAACCTCAACTTCAATGCCAGCCCGCAGACGGCTGGGGACGTCGTGACCGACCTCTTGACCGACCGCTATAATCTGTCGGGTTCTGACACCGGCCACCGGGCCTGGCTGCTTTCCACCCGCTTAAGCAAGGTTTCAGTCGGGGCAGCTTACGGGACCAACGGCTACCGCTACTCAGTCAACCAGGTCTTGAATGTGGGCGACAGCGCAAGAACTGCCAGCCGGGAAATGGTAGCCTATCCAAATGCCGGGGTCTTCCCCCTGGAGCTTTTAAATGGACAAAACATCGCCTGGTCTTTATACTTTTCAAACAAGGTCGTGACCTCAACCCCGAAGATCACCGTTACTGACGATGACACCGGCAAGACGGTCACCGCCAGCCAAATGGCCAACTACAGCGAGTATGGCTTTGGCAACTTCCAGACCGTGATCACCTACTACCCAAGCAAGCTGCAGCTGACGGCCGGCCACAAGTACACGGTCAGAGCCGGTAACCTGGCCACTTACAGCTTCAAGCTCTTCAAGCAGAGCAGCAGCCAGACTTATTCAAGCAAGGTCTCCTCTTCCAGCACCCAGAGCAAGAACAAGGTCAGCCAGAAGGACCTGCAAAACAAAGGCCTGGCCAAGTACCTCTACAAGGTCGGCAAGAACATCTCCACCGTCAAGAGCAAGAAGATCACCAATGCCAAGGCAGTCAAGAAGACCAGCAAGACAAAGAAAACTAGCAAGAAGACTAGTAAGAAGACTAGCAAGAAATCTAGCAAGAAGTCTAGAAAAAAATCTAGTAAGAAAGCTAAGGCTAAATCTAAAAAGACCAGTAAGAAAGCTGCCAAAAAGTCTAATAAGAAATCTAGCAAGAAAAAGTAAACAAGTAAAAGTATAAGTTAAAGCAAAACAGACAACCATGCACCAACACGACGAGTTAAATTGTATCAGCCACGTGCCGATTTTTAAGAACCTCCCCCTGGACCTGCGCCAGGAATTGGTTCACATTTCGACCCACCAGCAGTTTTTTAAAAAAGGGAGCTTGATCCACGCCCCGGGCGACGGCCGCCTGTCAGTCATATCCCTGGACTCAGGCCGGGCCAAGATCTACAGCCTCAGCCCCGACGGCCATGAGCAGGTCCTCAGCTTGATGCAGGAAGGCGACATCAACGGGGAGGAAAACCTCTTTGACACGGAAAACGATGACCTCTTCATCGAAGCCCTGGAAGACAGCACGGCCTGCTCCATCAACTATTCCGACTTCCAGGACCTTCTGCTCAAGTCCCCGGAGCTTTCCTTGTACCTCTTAAATGAATTCGGCCAGCGCCTGGTCAGCGCGCAAAAGAACGCCATACGCCGCAACAGCCTAGAAGCTGGCCCCCGCCTCTACGCCAGCTTGAAAGACTACGCTGACGAAGCCGGCTCCGCCACCTTCACCCTTCCCTTGAAGAAGAAGGACCTGGCCAGCCTGCTGGGCATCACCCCTGAAACTCTCAGCCGGGAGTTCTCCAAATTAAAAAAGGATGGCTACATCGCCGCCAAAGGCAAGCAGATCACCATCCTTAAATAGCAAACTAAAAAGGCAAAGCCCAACGGCTTTGCCTTTTTGCTATCTTGAAGTCGCCTGCCATGGAATGGCACTGACCACGTATAAAATAACGCCGGCGATCACGAAGTCCAGGAAGACCCCGCTGGCGATTTCCAGCCAGTAGCCCAGGTCCGCCACGGTAATCACCGAAGTGTCCATAAAGATCGGCACCATGGCCAAGAGCCCGTAAACCAGGATGAACCAAAAAGCGGTCCACATCAGCCCGGCTGTCATGTCGTGAACCACTGCCCGCTTGGTGTGACTGGCAAAAGCCTCCCGCAAAATCGAGACTATGGCCACCAGACAGAGCAGGATCACCAGCAGGTTGACGATCCGGATGATCGTGATCAAGTTGGCCTCTAACATGACCGTGGCCAGGTCAAAGGCATTGCTGACGATGTAGACTGAAGAATCGCTCTGCTTCTTCAGCTTCTTGCGGATAGCGGTCACTTGGTCGGTATCCGTCTGCTCCTTCTTCAAGATCACGGCCTTGATGTCTTTAGCCAGGTCCAGATTGCTGGTATGGATAAAGTGCCAGCCATACTTGTAGTCGATGATCAAGTCGGCAACTTCCCTGGCCTGGTCATCAGAGATCAAGTTCTTTTCATCGCTGGACCCGTTGACGATTGTGGCCAGGCGGTTGAAGTGGCTGTTGACCTGCTGGCTGATTACGACCGTGTTGCTGTCGGTCTTGATAGTCTCCTTCATAAAAGCAGGATTCAGGAAAGTTCCCGTGGCCAGCAGCAAGCTGAGCAATAAGAAAGCTATAAAGGCCAAGGGACGCTTGTATTCTAACGCGTTGTCCACGATTTCATAGTTGTTCCTTCGTCTGTGCGTTCCGGAACTTTCTGCCATGCGCTTGCTCCTAACTGTAAATTACCTTGCCTTCGTCAAACATGGTGTCGATCGCGTGGTGGACCTCACCGATGTTGCTGTCGTCAATGATCCCGTGACCTTCTTCCAATACGGCGTCGATTTCCGCAGGATCCGCGTGCAAAAAGCCGTACATCAGGGATAGTCCGCCATTTGTTCGGCGTTAAGACCGTGCTTTTCCCGGTCACGATACAAACGGCCAACCCCCGTAATGATAAAGGCAATCCCGGTCCGGATTTCCTGGTAGTTGCTGTATTCGGAAAAAGCATTGTGGGACTTCATCCATTCGTCCAGCATCCGGCTCCAGTTGTCCAAAGAAGTCTGGTCAGTAAAGGCCTCCGTAATTACCCGGTCCAGGCCCTTGTCCGTCATCCCCAAAGTCGCGATCGTGTAGATTAAAGCGTCCACCCGGGTGAAGGGGTTCTTCTTTGGCGCGTGATAGTTTATTTCTACCTGGTCCCACATAGTATTGAACAGGTTTCTGACAATGTCAGTCATCAGTCTTGCCTTGTGGGGGGAGTAAGACTGTAGCAGAGACTTGGAAATTCCTGAGTTCTCCGCGATCATCTGCAAGGAAACATGGTCAAAGCCATTGGCTCTGATCAAACGGAAGGTGTTGTCCAAGATCTCCCGCCGTCTCTGCATGTTCTTTCTTCTTGCCATCGATCATCTCATCCTCTCTGTAAAAGTTAATAAAATTATAGCAAGATTTCCTTGCCTAATTACAGCAATAACATTCGCTTTTACCCAAATCTGTTATTTTTCTTGTTTTATTAAGTCACATTCCCAAAAACAAAATAAATAAAAACAGGAGACCGCTAGCGGTCTCCCGGTTTATCGCGCCTTAGTCTTTGGTGAAGCGGTTTTGTTCATCAAAAATATCGTGAATTGAGCGATCGGTGTAAATATGGTCAATCCCCTTGGCCAGCAAGCGGTCAACTGAGATCCGGACCATCCGGTCAGGATACTTTTCATGCTTGATGGTATCCGTAACCACAATTTGTTCCAGCGGCAAGCCATTCACGATCTTAATCGCGTCTTGTGAAAGCAAGGCGTGAGTAGCAGCCGCGTAAACCTTGGTCGCGCCGGCAGCGAAGACTGACCGGGTTGATGAAGCCAGGCGGGTACCAGTGTCGATCAAGTCGTCAACGATGATGCACTTCTTGCCCTTAACGTCACCGATCATGTCGTGGACGCTGTCATCGTAGCGGGCCCCGCGCTGGTCAACGATGGCGATCGGTGCGTTGAAGTACTGGCCGAAGACCCGGGCCAACTTGGTCCCGCTGTGGTCTGGTGAAACAACGACCACGTCGTCGTCATCCTTAACCGCGATCCCGTTGTCCAGGAAGTATTGGGCCAAAAGCGGCATCGCGTGCAGGTGGTCAACCGGCACGTTGTAGAAGCCCTGGATTTGGGAAGCGTGCAAGTCGATGGTCAATACCCGGTCGATCCCAGTCAGCTGGAGCAGGTTGGCAATCAGCTTGGCCGTGATTGGTTCCCGGGACCGGGTCTTGGTGTCGGAACGAGAGTAGGCCAGGTACGGGATCACGCAGTTGACCGTGTGGGCTGAAGCCCGGTGGAGGGCATCCAGGACAATTTCCAGTTCCATGAAGTTTTCATTGACCGGATCTTGAATTGACTGGATGACGAAGACGTCACAGCCCCGGACGCTTTCTGCGATGTTGACCTGGATTTCACCGTCGCTGAAGTGGTGAACCGTCGTTTCGATCAAAGGAACGCCCAGCGTGCTGGCTACCTTTTCGTTCAATTGCGGATTGCCGCCGAGCCCGATCACCTTCATCGGGTTGAGCAACTTATGAATTTCTTCTTTTGTAATTGATGTCATCATGAACCCCTTAGAAACACTCTCATTAACAGAATCTATTGCATCTACAGTAACATTATAGCAAAGGTTCGGCTTTGATCGGCCTTTTTCTCATTATTCCTTGCAAAAATCTTTGATCAAGTCTAAAATCTTCAAGCTGTTTACCACGTAGGAATCGTGGGTCTGCCGTGGCATCAAGGCCAGGCGGCCATTTGGAATCAAACTGCTGTACCAGCGGACATGTTCGACTTTGACCCAGTCATTTTCCCCGACCACGCAGAGAACGGGAATCTGGATCTGCTCCAGGCTTTCCGGCTCCATGTAGGATTCGGTAAGTTCCACCCGGCTGTCGCGGTCAAAGCGGAGAAAGCGCCGGACCCCTTCAGTCAAGTAGTGGTACTTGTGGATCCCCCGGCCGTCGATAAAGACCCCGGCCACGACCGCCTTGCCCAGGATATCGGGCTGCTGGCTGGCCAGCATCAGGGTCACCAGACCGCCGGAGTCATAGCCAAAGACGTAAGGCTGCTCCAGGCCCAGCTCCTTGATGAAGACAGCTAGGTCTTCCACTTCAGTCTGGTAGTGCTCAGCCCCGTCGCCGCCGCTTAAGCCGTGCCCCCGCATGTCCAGGGTATAGACCGTGTAATACAGTGACAAAGGCGCGATCACCTTGCTGTACATTCCACCGTCCAAGTGGTGGCCGTGCAGCAGGATCAGGGGCTGGCCCTGACCGAGCTTTTGGTAGTAAAGATCGACTCCATTAACTTTGATGATCATCTTTGATCCTTTCCCTTACATAACTGCCTTGGTATTCCTGGGTTTGCGGCCGCTTGCCGAGAGCTTTCTGCCGCAAGTGAGAAAAAATGCTCTTGTAAATCGAAATATTGGCCCCCACGATGCTCCAGAAGTGGTCCCAGCTGACCGTGTGCACCGCGCTGTCGGTTCTTTGCCAGTAGTGGTAGAGCGGCACGGAGCTGTAGTAGCAGCCTTCCGTCTGCATCAGATAGTCAATATTGAAAACCTGGTCTTCCATCAAGTCCAGGTCCTCGTTAAAACGCAGGTGCAAGCAGCGGACCAGCTGGGTCTTGTAGCACTTGTTCCAAGTATAGCCCTTAACCGGCGAATGGGCACTGCCCAAGACCTTTAACACGGCCTCAAGCCGGGTCAATTCCCCCTCAACCGGTTTAGTAATCGGCACGGACGGCTTCCCTGCCTGGTCGACATAATAGCCGCAGGTTACCATGTCATCGTCCGGGTGGCGGTCAAAAGCCTTGATAAAGTAGTCCGTGTAGTCTGGCTCAACCCAGTCGTCTCCATCGTGAAAAATAAAATACGGCGTGTCAACCATGTCCAGGCCTAAGTTCCGGGCAGCGGCCACCCCTTCATTGGCCTTACTGACCAGGTCGAAGGCTTGGAAGCGGTCCTGGTAGCTGGCCGCGATTTCCGCGGTTGAGTCAGTCGAGCCGTCGTCAATGACCAGCAGCTTGAACTGCTGGTTCTTCTGCTCAAGCAAATAGTCCAAGGCTCTGGCCAGATATTTCTCTTGGTTGTAAACAGTCATGATGACCGTCAGCTTCAAGTCGGCATTCGCTCGCAAAGCCGCATCCCCCCCTCTCCAAATCTATCTTTTTCATTATATCATCTTCGCCAGGAATCTGCCGCCAGCCGGGGCCTGCTTAAATTTTTGCTAAGGGAGATACCCCCAAAACAAACTCTAGTATAATTATAGGCGGAGCATGAAAACAGAAAGCAAGGAGACTTATCAAAATGAACACGAAAATCAAGAAAATCATTACGGCCTGCGCCCTCTTCCTGGGCCTGGGCTTGACGGCTGGCGGGGTCTCTGCCGCCGAAGACACCACCCCGGTTATTACCCTGGGGACCTCATTAACTGCCAGCCAGAAGCAAGGCACCCTGGACGTTTTAAAGAGGGCCCTCAGCGACTCCAGCAGCTACAACACCTTGACAGTAACGGGCAGCGACCTGGTTACCTACCTGAACCCGTCCGGCAGCTCCTTTACCTCTTCTTCCGGGGTCTGGTCCAGTGCTGCCATTGAAAAAAACAGCTCCGGCAGCGGGATCAACGTCCGCATCCTCAACTACAACGGGCAAAACAACATCACTACCATCACCGCCAACCAGTACCGAAACGCGGCGGTAACGGCCGGGATCACTGACGCCAACATCTACGTCACTTCCGCGATCCCGATCGATGGTTCCGGCGCTCTGGCCGGGATCTACAAGGCCTACGCCAAGAGCGGGGAGAAGCTGAACCAGAAGCAGATCACCGCGGCCCAGGACGAATTGAACACCTTAAGCGGGATCACCAAGGAAAACAAGGGCAAGGAGGGCTACTCTGACGCCCAGCTCAATAATGCCGTAGCCGGGGCCAAGAAGGAAATGGCCCAAAAAGGCTCAAACATCACCAAGAACCAGATCATCACGATCGTCAACAACCAGATCGAAAACAACAATCTGACCAACGTGATCACCAACGAACAGAAGCAGCAGATCGTCAACATCCTGGTTGAGATCCGGGACTCCGGCGCCCTTAACTCCTCTTCTTTCAAGCAGCAGGCCAGCCAGGCCATGAGCGCCATCCAGAAGAGCGCCAAGGGGATCTTTGCCAAGCTGAACACCAGCGAAAACCGCAACGCCCTGCAGAAGCTCTGGGACGCCATCGTCAACTTCTTTACTAGCCTCTTCTCCAGTTTTAGCAAGTAATGAAGCAATTGAAGCTGGACGATATCTGAAAAATCAAATATTCATGCAAAAAGCCCGCGCCAAGCGCGGGCTTTTTCTGTCTCTGCCTTACATCTGGTCCATGTACTTGTTGAGCAGGCCGTCGACAAAGTTGTTGCCGGCACTGTTGGCGTGCCCCTTGACCCATTCAAATTCCGGCTGGGCAAACTTGGCCATTTCCTTGGCAATCTCCTGCCAGAGCTCGCGGTTGGCAACGGGTGACCCGTCCGCCTTCTTCCAGCCCCGTCTCTGCCAGCCCTTGATCCAGGCCGGACCCTGGTCATTGTCGCTGACGGCCTTGATGACATACTGGGAGTCTAAAGAGAACAAGAGGGGCTGGTCATTTAAGCCCAGTTCTTCCAGCTTCTTCAGGCTTTCCAAAAAAGCGGTCATTTCCATTTCGTTGTTGGTGGCCCCAAAGCGGCCGCCGCTGGCGGACAGCTTCTGGCCGCCGTATTCGATCAAATAAGCCCAGGCTGCCTTGTCGTCTGCCTGCACGTGCCCGCCCTTGTGGGTCCCGTTGTTCCGGCAGCCCCCGTCGGTAAAAATGTGGGCGGCATACTTCGAACTTGCCGCAAATTCTTTTTTATTTTCAGCCTGCTTTTTCTTGCTTCCGCCCTGTCTGACCTTGGCGATCGCGGCCTGCAGCTTGTCCTCTGCTCCCTGCAAGGCCTTGAGGGCGTCTTCCGGGTCCATTTCCTGGTAGTCCAGGGCCTCCATTATATTGCTAAAGGACTTGTATTCTGCCCCGGGAAAGCCCTTGACCTGCTCTTCAGCTTCAGGCCAGCTGTGGTAGATTCCTGGCCGGTAGCCTTTTTTAACAACATAAACTTTCATCTGCTCCCTCTCTTCTGCTAATAATGGTATGATGTTTACAAAGCAATTGTATCAGAGAAAGGAGGGGCGACTGTGCTCTTTTTTAATTCTAAAAAGTATGCTGAAGAAACTGAAAAAAAGCGCGGCAAAAATCCCGATCCCCGGGACCACTCCCTGACCATGATGTTCTTCTTGGGCATCCTGGCAACCTTTCCGCCTTTCCGGATCTTTCTGAAGCTGCGGGGCAAGCGGGTCAGCGACCTGGCTGAAAACCAGGCCAGCGGCTCTGACCAGGTTCCGATCATCTACGTCCATGGCTTCCGCGGCGGGGACTACACCACCAGGATGATGGTTGAAGACGCCCTCAAGCAAAAAGGGGACGCCCGCTTTTTGAAAGTCGAGGCTGACTTAACCGGCCGGATCAAGCTGACCGGATGCTATACCGGCGACAAGCAGCCCATCATCCAGCTGGCCTTCAAGGACCGGATTGCCGGCTACCAGGCCATCAACTACTATCTCAGCTTTATCCTGCCTTTTCTGAGCAAAAAATACGGCTTTACGCGCTACAGCGCCGTGGCCCACTCCCTGGGCTCGCCCTGCGTGGTCGCTACAGAAATGCGCTATGCCAAGCGGAAAAACTTCCCCCACCTGGCCAGCTGCGCTTTGATCGCCGGCCCTTTCAACGGAGTCATGTACCTGGGCGACATCCCCAATGTCAACCGCCTGACGGAAAGTGGCCGGCCCAGCATGATGACCCCGCACTATTCCTACATGCTCCGCCACCGGCGGGACTTCAGCCCCAGCATCCGGGTTTTGAACATCTACGGCAACGTCCTGGACACGACCAATTCCGACCGCTTTATCTCCGTGGTTTCCGCCAAAAGCATCCGCTATATCCTGGCCCCGGACGCGGTCTACTACCAGGAAGTCGAGGTCCGCGGCGACAACGCCGAGCACTCGCAGATGCATGACGAGCCCTTCGTCATCGGCATCCTGAACCGTTTTTTAGGCTTAGATAAAATCAAGAAAGGACTTTAAAGTGACTGCCATCTCTTGGATCGATATTTGGCACATCATCTTCTTCGCCAACGCCATCCTGGCCCTCTGGACCGTCTTCCACAGAAAGCGGTCCGTGGCTGCCTCCTGGGCCTGGCTGATCGTCTTGATCATCCTGCCCGTAGTCGGCTTCATCATCTACGGCTTCGTCGGCCGGGGGATTTCCCAGGAAAACCTTTTTGCCATCAACCGGCAAAAGCACATCGGCCTCTCCAACGTGCAAAAAATGATCACCGAGGCTCCGGCGAAAATTGACCAAAACGACACCTCCCCCAGCGCCCACATCTTGATCAAGTACCTGGACAAGAACCAGGAGTCGCCCATTACCAAAAACAACAAGCTTAAGCTTTACACCGACGGGCATGACAAGTTCCGGGACCTTTTCGCCGATATCCGCCAGGCCAAGTCCAGCATCAACGTCGAATACTACACTATCTATAACGACGCCATCGGCAACGAATTCCTCAAGCTTTTGATCCAAAAAGCCAAGGAGGGGGTCCAGGTCCGGGTCCTCTACGATGCCTGGGGGTCATTCGGAGCCTCCAAGAGCTGGTTCAACCAGCTGACTGAAGCCGGCGGCGACGTTTTGCCCTTCATCACCTCAAGAAACATGATTTCCCGGAACCGGATCAACTACCACCTCCACCGGAAGATCGTGGTCATCGACGGGGTTACCTCCTGGACCGGAGGCTTCAATGTCGGCGACCAGTACCTGGGCAGGAAGAAAAAATTCGGCTACTGGCGGGACACCCACCTCCGCCTGGTCGGGTCAGCCTCCCTGCTTTTGCAGGAAAGATTCGTGATGGACTGGAACGCTTCCGCCGTCAAGGAAGAAGAACTGATCAGCTTTGACGAAAAGCTCTTTCCTGACCTGGATGAAAACGACATCTCCAAGGGCGACATGGCCGTACAGGTTGTTTCTGACGGCCCCGACAACGACGAGCCTTACATGCGAAACGGCCTGGTCCGCTTGATGATGCTAGCCAGAAAGCGGGTCTGGATCCAGACTCCTTACTTGATTCCAGATGAGGCCATGATTGCCGCCTGGCAGATCCTGGCCAGCTCGGGGGTTGACCTGCGGATCATGATCCCCTGCATGCCGGACCACCCCTTCATCTACCGGGCAACCCAGTGGTACGCCAACCAGCTGGTCAAGATCGGGGTCAAGGTCTACACCTACAACAACGGCTTCATGCACGCCAAGACCATTATCGTCGACGACAAGTACGCGACTGTCGGCAGCGTCAACCAGGACTACCGGTCTTATGACTTGAACTTTGAAGATAATGTCTTCGTCTACGACCGGGCCTTTAACAAGGAGATGTCCGGCCAGTTTGAAAAGGACATGGAGCAGTCGACCCTCCTCACGCCGGAGATGATCAAGAAGCAGTCACGCTGGCTGCGGTTCCTGCAGAACTTCTCCCGCCTCCTGTCCCCGATTTTGTAAAAAACAAGAAAACAGAAATTTAGGGCAGATAAAAATGGATTAGTCACTCGACTAACCCATTTTTCTTACGTCAATATTTACCCCGCGTTCCAGGCGCTGCGTCAAGAAGGAGGCCACATCGCTGGCCTGCTTGTTGAAGCGGAGGTAGTAGATTTGGTGGCGGCTGGTTTCCAGGGCCACGATCGACAGGTCGCCCACTTCCGGCGGCGCCGCGGTCAGGATCACCTGGCTGATTTCGCTGTATTTCAAAGTCCGGCGGAAGTAGCCGCTCAAAACCACCCGCTTGTCAGCAAAGCCCGACATGGCTTCCAGGATCCCCGTCAAAATGAAGAGGGCTAGGAAGACGATGAAGCCGGGAGTTCCCAGGTCCAGGTAGCCCCAGCTGGCCCCCAGCCAGACCAATAGGATTGGCATGACCACCGCCGTCATCCGCCAGCGGGCCCGCAGGATCACCGTGGCCTGGCTGTACCAGCTGTAGCCGGCATAGGCCGCCAGCAGGGTGTCGGCGACCAAGTAAAATAACGTGTCCATGGATTACCTCAAATATAATATCTTCTGCAACTAGTAGCTTAATTATAGCAAACCAAGCGCTTATAATGAAATCAAAAGGTATCAGCCGTTTTTTAAGAAAGAGGCAAAAAATGGACCAAGCAAAACTTGCGGAATTTAAAGCAGACTTAAAAAAGGCCAAGCACCCTGTCTTTTTGACCGGGGCAGGCGTGTCAACCCACTCCGGCATCCCCGACTACCGGTCTAAGACTGGCATCTACAACGGGGTCAGCGAGCCCCCGGAAGTCATCTTGAGCGAGGAGACCCTTTATGACCGGCCTCAGCTTTTTTATGACTTCGTCATGCAAAATATGTACTTCCCGGACGCCAAGCCAAATATGATCCACGAAAAGATCGCGACCATCTGCAATGAAAAAGGGGCCCTCATCACCCAGAACATCGACACCCTGGACCGGCAGGCCGGCAACCAGCACGTGACCGAATTTCACGGCAACCTCTACGACATCTACTGCTCCAAGTGCAAGCAAAAGGTCAGCTATGAGGACTACGCCAAGGGCTACAAGCACGAGTGCGGCGGGATCATCCGGCCCGGCATCGTCCTTTACGGGGAAGGCATCAACCCGGCCAATGTCAACCAGTCCATCCTAGAAATGCGGCAAAGCGACCTGGTCGTGATCGTCGGCACCAGCTTCGTTGTCTACCCCTTCGCCGGTCTCTTAGGCTACGCGGCAAAAGACGCCAAAATCTGGGCCGTCAACTTGACTGAGATCCCGGCACAAGGGATCAAGCAGCTGACCGGTGACGCCTTGGAGGTCTTTAAGGAAGTTTAGCCAGAGCTTCCTCAGCTGCCTCCTTTAAAACTACGGCCTGGTTGTGTTCTTCATCTTTAGCCCCGTACAAAAAGAGGACGTCCCCTTTTTGCAAAAGCTCTTGCAAATGCTCCACGAAAGGCGGCCATTCCGGATTGTCTGCCAATTCTTCCAGGTAATCTTGGCGGAAGTCCGTGTACCGGGCCGGGTCATGCTTAAACCAGGTCCGCAAGTCCCGGCTGGGAGCCAGCTCTTTCTTCCACTCGTCTAAATTGGCGGCTTCTTTTTTGATTCCCCGGGGCCAGAGCCGGTCGACTAAGATCCGGTAGCCGGCGGGCTGCTCTTTGGCGTAGATACGGACAGTTTTGATCGTTGACATAGGCGCACGCTTTCTCTTAAAAACAGTTTTTATTACAGCTTTTACTACATTCCCTATTTTAGTTAGAAAGATTAATTAAGCAATGGACTACAGGAATTTTTTCACCGGCCGGCCCACCAGCGAGATATGCCGGGATTTGATCGGCCGCCCCTTTTATTATCAAGCCGGCGGGAAAAAAATTGGCGGCTATATCGTTGAGGCCGAAGCCTACCTGGGCATATACGACCGGGCCGCCCACTCCTACGGGGGCAGAAGAAGCCAGGCTAACGAGGGCCTGTGGCGGGCCGGCGGGACCATCTACATCTACTCCCAGCGGCAGTACGTCTTTTTTGACATCGCCTGCCAGGAAGAAGGCAACCCCCAAGGGGTCTTAATTCGGGCCATTGAGCCGGTCTGGGGCCTAGACCAAATGCTTAAAAACCGGGGCGGCAAAGACGGGGTCCTTTTGACCAATGGACCGGCCAAATTAATGCAGGCCATGGGGATCAAGTCAAGAAACTGGGACCTGGCCCCTTTGGCGGACTCCCCTTTCGTTATTGACTTGACTGAGAAAAAGCCGGCTAAAGAAATCATTGCTTCGCCCAGAATCGGGATCGTCCAGGCTGACCCGGCCTGGGCCCAGGCGCCTCTGCGCTATTATGTGGCCGGCAACCCCTACGTCTCTGGCATGAAGAAACGGGACTGGGTGGATGATCACGGCTGGCTGTAAATAAGAAAAGGGCAATCACAAAAATTCAGAAAACTAATTTTTTCTTGACTTTTTCTTAAAAGTAATTTAGCCTAAATGTAGTTAAAAATTATCCAATACAATAGAGGTCGCGATCGTTCACAAACACAAGGGGAGCTCACTGACAGTGTTGAGCCTTGTTATTAAGGGATATCGCCGAAATCAGCAGTGGGGTCGTGCGCACTGTTGGTTGGGCTGCAGGAGAAGATTCTGCAGACTGTCCTAGTTTTCTAGGGAGCGCTATAATTTTTGGTATTCATACTGAATTTTACAGAATCAAAGCAAGCCTCATTGTATACCGCAATGGGGCTTTTTTGCCGCTTTTTATTGTATTTCATAACTACTAAAAACATATCGGAGGTTTATTCAGATGAAGAAGCACAGCAGCTGGATTAGCGCCTTAATGGCGGCGGTCATGACGCTTGTCTTAGCTGTCAGTTGGAGCCAGCCGGCGCAAGCCAGCGGCACCTTGAAGATTGGTATGGAAGCCAACTACGCTCCATACAACTGGACCCAGACCACGTCCGCCAACGGCGCGGTCAAGATCGACGGGACCAGCTCTTACGCCAATGGTTATGACGTCAAGATCGCCAAGATCATCGCTAAGAAGCTGGGCAAGAAGGTTATCGTGGAAAAGACCCAATGGGACGGGCTTTTGCCAGCCCTGACCAGTGGCAAGATCGACTTGATCATTGCCGGGATGAGCCCGACGGCGGAAAGACGGAAGGCCATCAACTTTACCAGCCCATACCGGACCACCAACTTCGTGGTCATCGTCAACAAGCAGAGCAAGTACGCCAAGGCCAAGTACCTAACTAACTTCAAGGGGGCCAAGCTGACTGCCCAGCAAGGGACCCTGCACTACGACCTGATCAAGCAGCTGCCAGGGGCCAAGCGGGAACCAGCCTCCAAGGACTTTGCCGCCATGCGGGAATCCCTGGAAGCCGGCACGATCGACGGCTACGTGGCTGAAGACACGGAACTGACTTCCTTCCAGATGATGGACTCCAACATTACCGGGGTCAACCTGTCTAAGATGAAGGGCTTCAAGGTCTCCTCTTCTGACGCGGAAGTTTCCATCGGGGTCAAGAAAGGCAACGACCAGCTGCTCAGCCAGGTTAACAAGGTTTTGGCCGGCATTTCCACTTCAGAAAGAAACAAGCTGATGAAGGAAGCCGTGCAGCAGCAGCCGCAGACCAGCACCAAGAAGGAAAACTGGCTGGTTTCCATGCTGAAGAACTACGGGCAGATGATCCTGGAAGGGATCGGGATGACTCTCTTGATCTCCCTGGTCGGCACCATCGCCGGTTTCTTCATCGGTTTGCTGGTCGGCATCGTCCGGACTATTCCAGAACCAAAGAACAAGTTCAAAAAGTGCCTGTTAGCCTTCTGCAAGTGGCTCTTATCCGTCTACGTTGAAGTCTTCCGTGGCACGCCAATGATGGTACAAGCCGCGGTTATCTACTACGGGATCGCCCAGTTCTGGCACATCAACCTGAACAGAACGGTTGCCGCTTTGATCATCGTCTCCATCAACACCGGGGCCTACCTGGCCGAAGTTATCCGCGGGGGGATCATCTCCACACCGAAGGGGCAGTTTGAAGCCGCCAGTGCTTTGGGGATGACCCACAACCAGAGAATGTGGAGCATCATCCTGCCACAGGCTATCCGGAACTGCCTGCCGTCAATCACCAACGAATTTATCGTCAACATCAAGGACACTTCCGTATTGAGCATCATCTCAGTATCAGAACTGTTCTTCGTTGGTTCAACGATTGCCAGCCAGAGCTTCCAGTTCTTCCAAACCTACCTGGTCATCTCGGTCATCTACCTCTTCTTGACCTTTACGATCACCCGGATCTTCAACTTGATTGAAAAGCACATCGAAGGTCCTGAAAACTACAACATGATGGTCAACCAAGTTCAAGTCGGCAAGCAGGAAGGAGACAAGTAAAAAATGGCTGATTACAAGGATAATGAAATTATTTTAAACGTTCAGCACCTGCAAAAGGCTTACGGTGAACACCAAGTTTTGAAGGATATTTCCTTTGAAGTCCACAAGGGCGAGGTTATGACGGTCATCGGTCCTTCCGGTGGTGGTAAGTCAACCATGCTCCGCTGCATCAACTTGCTGGAAGATACAACTGGCGGGGAAATTCTTTTCCATGACCAGAACATCCTGGATGAAAACTACAACATCCCCCGCTACCGGTCCAAGGTCGGCATGGTTTTTCAGCAGTTTGAGCTTTTTGAAAACAAGAACGTCTTGCAAAACTGCATGATCGGCCAGGAACTGGTTCTGAAGCGGTCAAAGGCAGAAGCCAAGAAGATTGCCCTGGAGAACCTGAAGACCGTTGGGATGGATCCCTACGTCGACGCTAAGCCCCGTCAATTGTCCGGTGGGCAGAAGCAGAGAGTAGCGATTGCCAGAGCCATCTCCATGAACCCGGAAATCCTCCTCTTCGACGAACCGACCAGTGCCCTTGACCCAGAAATGGTCGGGGAAGTTTTGGAAACCATGAAGAAGCTGGCCAAGACTGGTTTGACCATGATCGTGGTTACCCACGAAATGACCTTCGCCAAGGAAGTTTCCGACCAGGTCCTCTTCATGAGCGACGGTTACGTGGCTGAGCAAGGCAGCCCGGATGAAATCTTCAACCATCCGCAAAGCGAAAAGACCCAGAAGTTCTTAGCCAACTTCCGTGGCCCGCAAATTTAATTACACGCAAAAAGCAGCCTCACGGCTGCTTTTTTTCTGTTTGCGATTTAGTTGTTTCCCCCGCGATTAGTAAATTTTTCCGTCAAGGCAAAAGCAAAAATAACTACGATAAACAGCATGAACAGGTCAAAAATAATTGTCCATGTTTGCTGACTATCATAAACCTGCATAGTCAGTGACGAGGCCAAGCCCAGGCAAGCTAACTCATTAATGATCAGCTGCAAAAACCAGACAAGCTTCTGCCAAGCTTGTTTTACCTTGTCTTGCTTGAATTCAAAGAAGTAAGTCCAAAGAGTGGCGACCACGATCATCACTAGCAAAAGCAGGTAGGCCAGGAAGAGCGGCCAGGAAACACTTTTGGCCACCCGGTCCATGAAGCCCAAAAAGCCATTGGCTGGTCCGGACAAGCGCCACTTGGGAGAATTGTCTACAATCAAGCGCAAAGGCCAGGTAGCAAAATAGCCATTAGCAATCAGCTGTAAAACAAAAACAATTTTCTTTTTCATTCTTCCCACCTCATAAGAATCAGCAATTTTTTATTTTCAAAACAATTATATACACAAAGACTTGTTAAAGACTACACATTTTTCCTAAATAAAGCGATTATAAATAAAATAGTACACCTTTAATTATAGCCAGGCAAAAGAAGACAGCGCCAGCCGGCTGGCTGACGCTGCTTAAACTGTTTGATATCGATGGGAAATTTTTAGCCTAAAACGCGAACGGCAAAGCTTGGCGTGTATGATGACACGCTGCCAGTCATCACGTTTTGGCCTGGGGCTGGAGCCATGACGTATTGGCCGCCGCCCAAGGCGATGGCTACGTGGTAGGCTGAGCCGTATGAACCCCAGAAGTAGAGGTCACCAGCTTGGGCGCTGGCCACGCTAATCTTAGTGCCGGCGTATTGCTGGGTGTAAGTAGTCCGGCCCAGGTTGATGCCGAAGTGGCTGTAAACGTATTGTACAAAGCCGGAGCAGTCAAAGCCGCTTGGCGTGGTCCCGCCCCAAACGTAAGGCACGCCCAGGAAGGTCAAAGCGTATGAAGTAATCGCGCTGGCACTGGCTGAGGCAGTTGTAGTTGCAGTTGAGGTTGAAGCAGTTGGTGCCTGGCTGACTGCTTGACTTCTGCTTGCTGCAGTGTTAGTGCTTGAAGTAGTGTTAGCATTTGATGCTGCAGTATTAGTGTTGGTCGTAGTGGACGCACTGCTGTTAGATGCAGTTGACTGGCTTTGAGTGTTGGCACTAGTGCTGGTGTTGGAATTGCTGCTAGTGTTAGTAGTAGTGCTCTTCTTGGCCTTTGGCGCCTGGCTGGAAGCAGTCGTGCTGGTTGATGAAGCAGTGTTAGTGCTTGCTGCAGTTGAGCTTGAGCCAGTAGTTACGCCGTTTACCCCGTAAGCAGTCATGCCAGCCCGCAAGTTTAAACTTTGGCCGATCAAGATGGTGCTGCTTGACAAGTTGTTGGCCTTCATCAAAGTACTTACTGAAACGCCGTACTTCTTAGCCAAACTCCACAAAGTGTCACCCTTTACGACCGTGTGGGTCGTTGAAGTAGTGTCAACGGTACTGGTTGAAGTGCTAGTCTTAGCAGTCTTGGTTGCCTTGTTTGACTTAGTTGGGATTTGCAGCTTCTGGCCCACGTAGATCAAGTGGCCGGAAACGCCGTTAGCCTTCTTCAAGTCGCTTACTGAAACGCCGTACTTCTTTGACAGGCCCCACAGGGTATCGTTCTTAACAACAGTGTAGCTGTCAGCCAAAGCGCTGGCCCCAGTAGTTAAAAGGGCGCCAGATGCACTCAGAGTTGCCAAAGCAGTCATCAACAGGTTCTTTTTCTTCATGAAACGTCTTTTCTCCTTTAACATGTGGTTTGATTTGATAACAATCTATAGTATAACTTTCAATTGTTACAGGAATGTATCGGTCTGATTACAAAACGAAAAAGCGCTACAAGTTGTCCTGTAGCGCTTTTTAAAGCTTTTTAAGCCTGTACATTCTGGAGACTTTTTCCGTAAAAAGTTTCCTGGTCTAACTTTTAATGTTCTCTGCATAAGCTTTAAATTATCAAAGCTAGATGATTTCCTTGTCCTGCTGGGCCAGGTAGAGCTTCCAGCCCAACTTGAAGTGGTCCTCGCGCAAGCGGCGGGCCGCGTCATAGTCACTCTCTAAACTGTCAATGGCATCCCGCAGTCGCTTGTTTTCCTTGCGGATGGCGGCCAGTTCCGGGTCATTCACCACGCCCTTTAAATGAACCTTGGCGGCCAGCATGTTCCGCCGGTCTTGGAATTCTTTTTCCAAGGGGCCCAGGGCGTTCTCGTACTTGACCAGCTTTTTGTTTAAAGGCTGCAATTCCTCGTTGAGCTTGACGAAAAGGTCATAAGGCATATTAGACTTGATCCGGTTACACTCGCTGCAGGACAAAATCAGATTGTCCAGGCTGTTATCGTGCGAGACGGAGACCGGGTCCTTGTGGTCCACGCTCCGCCCCCGCCGGCCGCAGTACTGGCAGCGGTACTTGTACTTGGCCCGGATCCGCTCCCGGTCGATATAGTCAACCTCGTTTAACTGAAAGTCAACGCTGAGGCCTAAGGCCTGGAGTTTTTCCGCGAAAGGGAGTTTTCCTGGCAAAAAGAAGCTGGGATCATCCTCAGCCTTGATCACGGCCTGGTTGAAGTCTGCTCTGGGCAGCTGCTGCCTGGCCAGGACATTTCCATCATATTCCTGCATGAGGGCCTCGTAGGACCGGCGGATTTTTAAGTCCGGCAGAGAAAAGTCCCCGCTTGCTTCCCCGTCCTTGCCCACAAAGGCATAGAGGAGGTTGGCCGCGAACAGCTTGACCACGGGATTGGGGTAAGCTGCCGGATCCAGCCCCCGCTGCCGGCAGATGTCACACAGGCTGGCCAAGCGGTCATTGACCAGGCCGGGCAGCTTGAAATGCAGGGATTCCAGTCTTAAACCGCAGCTGCTGCACTGAAACTTCATTTTTGCCTCCTTGTTTTCTTTCTTACTCGTCTCTTAGCTTTTTCCTATCATAAGGCAAAAAGCAAGCGAAAAAAAGACCCTGGCCAAAAGCCAGAGTCTTTATTGTCTGTTTAAAAACAAATTACTTGTTTTCGTCCTTAGCTGCTTGGTTCAGGAAGCTGATTATAGCAGCGGCGTGAGCAACGCGTTCCTTAGCGTTAGAAGCGTTACGTGGACGACGGTGTGGGTTGATACCCGTGTGGATATTTCTTGACATGTCTCTTCATCCTTTCATCGATTTTCGAAAATCAGTAGTCATTATACCCCTCTTTCCCCATGTTAGGCAAGCCTTTTCGGCATTTCTTTGCCCCTCCAGCCCCTTTTTAGCTAAAAGCAAGGGCAAATATCTTCCGTCAGAAATGTTAAATGGATTTAGCAAAATGTCCAAGGGGGATTTTTGCCAATTTGTCACTTCTGTTTTCACTTCCGGCAGCGCTTACATTATTTTGGAAATCAAAAGCAGGCTTTTGACTTTTTTGTGGCCGTGTAAAAAGTCGACACGTTTTAATCTCTTAAAAAAGGTAGCAAAGTCCGTTTTTTGTCTTCCGGAATAAATCCCTTATTTTAGCCATATAAACCGCTTTCTAAAGTCTTTTCTATTTTTTTAGCAAGCTAAAAAATTCAGATTTTTGACCTGCCGCGTTTCGCCAATATCTTTTCAATAACATTTGTTCGTTAATTTCGAACTATTGAGATTTAGGGAAAAATGGTTGACAATGGAACTACACGAAAGTAAAGTTCATTTTCGCTTTTCGTTAACTTTACGTAAATTTTGTAAACACCATTCTAGCTGAGTAGAGGATTTTATATGGAAGCCGCCAAAAGCAAAAGTTCAAATAATTTTTTGACCATCTTTTTGACCACCTTAAAGGAAATTTTTAGCGACCGAATTCTGCAGATCACCATCGTGATCACCATCATCAGTCTTTTCTTTGCCCGGCCGCTCAGCGCCGACATGAACTGGCACACGATCGAGTCTGTCACGACCATGCTGGTCTTGATCCAGGTCTACAGCTACCTGCACGTTCTGGACATCATTGCCTATAAACTGGCGGCGATCGCTGACTCTACCCGGAAGCTGATCCTCCTCTTTACTCTCTTGTCCGTCTTCTCGGGCATGTTCCTGGGTAACGACATTACCTGCTTGACCATGATCCCCCTGTACTTGAACATCGCCAAGAAGTACAAGCTGCCGGAAATCCTGCCGGCCACTTTGATCGGGATGGGGGCCAACATCGGGGCGGCCTTCACCCCATGGGGCAACCCCCACAACATCTTCGTGGTCTCCAACTACCACTTAGTGCCCGCTATCTTCTTTAAGTGGACCCTGCCTTACCTGATCGTGGCCATGGTCGTCTTTCTCTGCATCTTCTTCTTTATCCCGAAGAAGAACATCCCGACCCAGGAAGTCGTTGAAATCAACGTCAGCTGGCCAATGACGATGATCACCACGGTCATCTTCTGCTTCTTCTTCGTTGGCGTCTTCAAGTTCGTTCCAATCTGGATGCCGATGCTGGCCTCCATCATCTGGGCCTTGATCGTCAACTGGAAGATCCTGCTCCACATTGACTACTCCCTTTTGCTGACCTTCACCCTCTTCTTCGTCTTCATCAGCGACATCCAGCAGATTCCTTTTGTCGTGACCCTGATCCACGGCCTGGTCGGCACTGAAATGAGCACTTACTGGACATCCATCCTGTCCAGCCAGGTCATGAGCAACGTGCCATCAACCATCCTGGTCGGCAAGTTCTCCAAGTACGCTGAAGCCTTGACCCTTGGTTCCAACATCGGCGGCTTCGGGTCACCAATCGGGTCCATGGCCAACATGCTGGTCATGCGGACCTTCTACGCCCACGCTTCCAAGGATGCCAAGAAGAAGTTCTTCCCGAAGTGGCTGGGCTACCAGATCGCCGGCTTGATCATCCTGTCCCTTATCGGCTGGGTCATCGTCAAGCTGAACCTGTAGTAAGATATTAAATCTCTCGCGCGTCTCCTTATTGGAGGCGTTTTTTGCTTAAAAACTAGTGCTCAGTTGCCTTTTAATATATAATTTACTAAAACGGCCGGAAGCATCTGGTCAAAGTTGATTTCGCCCCTCTGGGGCCTAGAAAGGGAGGCAAAAAATGGCAGTCTGGATTATTGCTATTTTAGTCGTATTAATCGTTATTTTTTACATTTCAGCCTACAACGGCCTGCAAAAGGCCAAGGTTAACACTGAAGAGGCCTGGAGTCAGATCAGCGTTCAGCTCAAGCGGCGGAACGACTTGATCCCTAACCTGGTGGAAACCGTCAAGGGCTATGCCAAGCACGAAAAGGAAACCCTGAGCAAGGTGGTTGAACTCAGAAACCAGCTGACCCAGTTGCCAGCTGACGACCACGAAGGGGCCATGCAGCTGTCCAACCAAATCACTGACAGCTTGAAGACCATCTTCGCCCTGTCTGAAAGCTACCCAGACCTGAAGGCCAACACTAACTTCGCCAACCTGCAGGAAGAACTGACCAACACGGAAAACAAGATTGCCTACTCACGGCAGCTCTTCAACTCCAGCGCGGCTGTCTACAACAAGATGCTCCTGGTCTTCCCATCCAACATCGTGGCTAACATCCACCACTTCACTAAGGTTGACTACCTGGAAATCCCTGAAGAAGAAACCAAGGTACCAAAGGTATCCTTTTAAAGGCTAAGGGATCGCCATGCTATACCAACAAATTGCCCAAAACAAGCGGAAGACGGCCGGAGTCCTGGTCGTTTTCGTTTTGATCTTTGCCCTGGTGGGCGCGGGCCTGGGCCAGCTGATGTGGGGCAAGCCCCTGCCGGGCGTATTGACCGCCGGCGTCATTGCCTTGATTTACTCTTTCCTGGTCTTCCAGGATCCGGTCAATGTCGTCATGAGCATGAACCATGCCCAGCATTTAAATAAAGAGGACAATCCCCAGCTTTTTCATATCGTGGAAGACATGGCCTTAGTGGCCAATATTCCCATGCCCGAAGTCTACTTGATTCCGGACAAGAGCCCCAACGCTTTCGCGACCGGCCTGTCGCCGGACAAGTCAGCCATTGCTGTTACCCAGGGCCTGCTGGACATGATGAACAGAGAAGAGCTGGAAGGGGTCCTGGGCCACGAGATTTCCCATATCCGCAACTATGACATCCGCCTGTCCATGGTGGCCCTGGTTTTAGTCAGCGCCATCAGCTTTATCGCCGACTTTGCTCAGCGCTGTGTCTGGTTCGGCTTTGGCCTTGACCGGGACGATGATGACGACCGAGAAGGCGGAACGATTGGGATGATCATCGGCGTGATCGGGGTTATTTTCGTTCTGATCCTGGGGCCTTTGGCGGCCAGCCTGGCCCAGATGGCCCTGTCCAGAAACCGGGAATACCTGGCCGACGCCAGTTCAGTTGAGCTGACCCGGAACCCGCACGGCTTGATCAGCGCCTTGACCAAGATTGAGAACAGCCCGCCCATGCAGGCGGCCAGCAGCGCCAGCGCGTCCTTGTATATTGAGGACCCGATCAGACGGCACAGCTTAAGCCACTTGTTTGACACCCACCCAGCTACGGCTGACCGGATCAAGCGCTTGGAAAAAATGTAAGTCAACACAAAAGCTTCCAGATGAAAATCTGGAAGCTTTTTAGCTCTGCCTAAATTTAAGTTATATTTATCTCCCGGCTTCTATTTGCTATAATGTGCGTATTAAATTGCTGTTTTTTCAAAAAAGTGTATTAGAGGAAAGAAAAATGTACGGACAATATTTTAAAAGACTGCGGAATTATAAGAAGATGACGCTAGGTGAAGCAGCAAAAGATATTACTTCAAGCCCCGCCTTGTCACGCTGGGAAAATGATGTCGACGATATTCGGCTCAAAAAGTTTTTAGCCCTCTTAGACCGGTTTGATATCACCCCCAGGGAGTTTTTCGCATATACGGAAGTCCAAGGGAATCTAGACAACTCCTACTATGATGAACTGCAATTGCTTGTCCAGCAAAAAGATCAACAAAAACTCTACCAGATCTTTTTACGTCAAATCAGCAGCTTTCATCAAACAAAAGATCCAGATATTTTAGGAAAGGCCGTCGCCGCGACCAACAGCTATTTTACTTTGACTAAAATAAACTATTTAACAGAAGCTGACCTAAAGAGTTTTAAAGATTTACTGCTTGATAGCGAGTACTTAGATTTCAAAAGCCTGCGTTTTCTTGAAAATTCTGTTTATTTGATTGACTCTGACCTGCTCATTTCATACAGCAGTAAAATCATCCACCAACTCAACCACTTAGAACAGGTAGAATATGAACTGTATTTGAATGCCTGGACGGCTCTAACCAATATTGTTTTCAAGCTTGATCCAACAAAAACAAAACTCTGTCGCAAGCCACATTTTGAATCAGTTGCTGACAATTGATTTGCCACAGCAAATGGCCACTTTTAAAATCAGAATCGTTTTTTTAAAAAAATTGCTGGCTTACCGTGAAAGCGGCGATGACCGAGAAATCAATGCTTATTTAAAATCTCTAACTGAAATTGGCTTAAGCAATTTGGTAAGTGAACTATTGGATTATTGGGGTAGCGTTTACTGATAGCCATTGCCACTCAGCCTAGGCGTTACAATTTGACCTTCAAAAACCAGATTGAAGCGTTCAAAATGAGGTATTAACGACTGAACGAGTACAAAGCCCGGATCTTCTTTCACCACTCGATAATAAATTTTCCTGCCTTCTTGTCTAAACCTCTCCCTCTCATAGCTGATCATCTGGTCAACTTCTTTTGCATATATATCATATTGACAAGATCACGCAATATTGGCTTTCCTAAGAGATGCCATTAGCCGTGATCTTTTTTACTCTACTTAACTACTTCTGTTTTAACATTGCTTAATTGGTCAGATAATTCTTTCGTACTGCTCATTAAAGCGTTGAAGAAGTTTAATTCTTCATCATTTAAGCCTTCCACAAGAAATGGTCCGCCTTTCGTTAATTCAGTTCTAGTACGTCCCATATCGCAACACCTCCTTTCTAGATAGCCATTTCTCAATTAGCCGATGAATAACGCCTCAGCCCCCGCTGCCAAAACTTAACCGAGAGCCAGTAAAGGATGGGCAAAAAAACAAGCAGATACAAGAGCAGGCTTTTTCCCCGTCCTAGCAGCCAGTACACCGGCAAATTGCTGACTAACAAAAGTGGAATGATCCAGGTAAAAAACTGTTGAATGACTCGCGGAAAAATCTGTTTCGGCCGTCCGGCTAAGCTAACCAAATCTTCTACAATCCCTCCCAAAGCCGTCAGTCCTTCAAACCAAAAGAGCAAGGTTAGGCATAATTGGTTCAAAATGAAAATCAAGGCTGCTGGTAAGATGACCATGCAATTGATCAGCATAATCTGGCCAAAACTAGCCCCTTCACGAGTAAGGTAATAAGCCAGTAGTCCAAGCGAAAGCAGCAAGTTGAAAAAACTTGGAATATCCAAACTTCTGCCAACCGCCAGCCAGTAACTCGAACTTGGCCGAATCAGCAGATAGTCGAGGTTACCTTCAAGAATGTCTTCACCTAGTCCTTCATGGCCCAAAATGAAAAACAAATTGTAAAGATAGGTCGCGCTATTCATGAAACTGATCATGACGTAGTAGCGGTTCGCTGTCCAGCCAGCCAAGTTCTCACGCTGACTAAAATAAATTTGCCCCGCAAGTAGCTCAATCAACAGAAAGACAGTTGCCAAAAGAAAAGTAATAATGCTAGTACCGCGGTAAATCATAAACTCTGCCAGACTTTGCCGCCAAATAGCCTTGATCTTTCTCATGCTCCTGCCCCCTCGAAAGTTTTAATACCTTTTTTGAACAACGTTTTTTCCAGCAGCACGCTAAGAAACAGCCAGCAGCAAACAGCCAGACAATTTGCGAAAAAATCGCGCCAGTCTGTTGTTCCCGTCAACAAGCGGGCAGGAAAATCCGTCACCAAAGAAAAGGGATTGTACTTCAAATATTGGTAAGCCGGGCCTAATAAATTCAAAGGAAAATATAATCCTCCTAGCAAGAGGTAAACTGCGTTAATCCCACTTCTAAGCGGCCACATATTGATCAACCAAAAGCTGAGCATAGCTAGGACCATCATCAAGCTGAAAAACATCAGACTGCTCAAAAACAGGTAGATCAAGAGCAAAAACACTGGTCCAGCGCTTTTTAACAAAAACAGAAGCAAGATCAAATACAGCAGCAATAGTGGCGTCTGCAGGCCTAAATTGTAATTGAACAGGTACCAGTACAAAGATAATGGCCTGGTTAAATAGAGGGAAAGATTCCCAGATTCGACCATGTCCGCGAATTGGAAAACCGGCCCGGTCGTAAAAATCAAACTAATCAAATTGGTTGCCAGCAGATAACAGGCCATTTGCTGAAAGTTGCCGGACTCTGCCAAGATAAACTTCCACATTAAAACCGTAACCAGCAGACTCGCCAATTGCAGGACCAGCTTCATAATCATATTAGCCCGGTAGATCAAACTGTTTTTTAAGCCAAGATAATAAACAGGCAGATATCTTTTCATTGTTTCTCTCTTTGATATATTTTCAAGATAACCTCTTCGATTGATATTCCACTTTTGCTTAAAGAAATGATCTGTTCCGGCTGAAACTTTTCCATCTTCACAAAAAGCTGCTGAGGATCATGAATGATTTCTTCACGCACGTCAGCCTGATCATTGATCCAGTACTTCAAGCAATAGCTATCAGCATGATCGATCTGAAGAGGCAATTTGTTCAAGCTGTCATTAAAAATCAGCTCCCCTTTGCTCAAAATCAGCAAACGCTGGGCTAAGGCCTCAATATCACGGACATTGTGCGAAGTTAAAATAATCGTAGTCTGATGCAACCTGTTTTCTGTTTTTAAAAAATTGTAGATTTTCTCCTGGGTCAATAGGTCCAAGCCAATGGTTGGCTCATCCAGAAACAGATAGCTTGGTTCATGGATCAAGGAGCAGGCAAGTTCACAGCGCATCCGCTGGCCCAAAGATAATTTGCGGACCGGCGTTTTTACGATCTCGACAATGTCCAGCAAATCACACAATTCCCGCAATCTGGCTTGGTAACGGTCTGGCTTTAATTGATAAATAGCCGCCAGCATATTCAAAGTATCAACAGCAGGTAAGTTCCAGGACAGCTGCGACTTTTGCCCAAACATGACCCCAATTTGCCGCAACAGCTTCTTTTGATGACTTCCCGGAATGAGTCCCGCTACTTTCACGCTGCCACTGGTTGGCTGAATAATCCCTGTCAGCAGTTTGGTCAATGTCGTCTTTCCTGCTCCCTTTAATCCCGGTTCCTTGCTAAAAGTCCGATAATCAAAAGAAAGCTGGTCGATTTCAATCACTTTTCTCCTCATATTTCGTTAATAATTGTTTAACATTCTAGCGCTCAAACTGTTCCTGCATCCTTACTTTTCATATTTGAAAATTCCTGTTTTTTCATGCAAAAACCGCTGAACTTACAGTTCAGCGGTTTTCTATTTTCATAAATTGATGCCCTGCTGACGGAAGAGCTCCTTACGCTTGGCCGCCGGCGACATCCCGTAGTACTTGCCAAATTTTTCATAAAAGAAGGACTTGCCCCGGTAGCCAACCAGGCCGATGATCTGCTTGATCGACAGGTCTGGCCGGGCCAAAAGGCGGACGGCTGCTTCCATCTTCTGCTCGTCAACCAGCTCAATAAAGCTCTGCCCGGTCTTCTTTTTGACCAGGTCGGAAAAATAGTTGGGACTGAGCTGGTAGTAAGCCGCGGCATCCTTCACGCTGGTCGAGACATAGTTTTCACTAATATAGCGGCGGATCTCCCGCTCACTCAAGCTGCCCACTTCATTTAGTGCCCGCAAGGCCAGAGCCAGGGCAGTTAGCAGCTGGCTTTTGAGCAAGACTGAAGATACAGAATCGCTAGTCTGGTACTCATTCAAGGCCGCCAGGAAAGCCGCCCCAGCTGGCCCGTCAACCGCCACCCGGCCGTGGGTCCCTACTTCTTCAGCTTCTCCCAGCATGAGATCCTTTTTCAAGTCTTTCACTGAAAAAGCTTCTGGCAAGACAAGCTGGACTAGGAGCCCCTCTTTCAGACTGGCCTTGCAGTCCTGGCCAGCTGCCAGGAGGAACCAGTCACCGGGCTTAACCTGCCACTTTTTCTGGCCAGCCCGGAAGTGCCCCGTCCCCGCTAAAAGCAGCAAGGCAGTCAAAGAGTCATTCTTCCAGCCTTCAGCCTTGTCGCCTAGTAAAACAAACGTACAGGCCGCGGTCTGCCCCTTCCCCTTGCTCAGCGGCAGGGTGGCATCCCCCGCTTCCTGCAATTTTTTCTGCAGCTTGGCAATTTCAGTCATCAGCTCTCTCCTTTCCAGCAAAAACTTATCTTCTTTTTATCCTATACTGGGTCTTACCAGATTTTACCACTTGCCGGCCAATTTTTTCTCCCGCCAGCGGGCCCAGATGGCCAAAAGCAGAGACAGGAAGACCAGGATAAAGGCCGCCCAGAAAATCGCGTGAATAGCCCCGTAGAGGATATTCTCCATCTGGACCAAATCCTGCTTGGGCAGGCTGGCCCGGGTCTTGGCGTCTGACAAGTGGTTGAGCATGGACAAAGTGATCTTGCCTCCGCTAGCCTTGACCCCTTTAGCCAAGTGCTCATTCAAGATGACCCCGAAGACGCTGGAAGAAATCGCCATGGCCAGCGTCCGGATCAGGTAGGAGAAAGAAGTAGCAACCGGCACGTCCTGGCTTTCCGCGTCTTCTTGCACCTTAACCTGAAGCTGGTTGAACATGACCCCGTGGCCCCAGCCCTGCAGCATCCCGGCCAGCAAGATCCCCCAGTAAGGGAAATAGCGCGGAGCCACGGCCATAGCCAGGTAGCCTGCCGCCAAAAGCCAGCAGGTGGCCAGCATAACCTGGTAGGCTGACCAGCGCCGGCGCATTTTTTCCACGGACAAGGAGCCCAGCATGTCGGTAAAGGCTCCGGGAATCTGTGTCATCCCCCCGACCAGGGCAGTCGTGGCCATCAAGCCTTCAGCCCACATCGGCGCGTAGACGCTGTAAGCCGACATGGCGGCCCAGATCAAAACGAACAAAGTAAAGTCGACCACCAAGGGGATATTTTTGAACAAGCGGCCTGGAATAATCGGGTCCTCTGCCCGGCGCTCAATAATGACCAAAAGTCCGATGAAAATCAAGGCCGCCGCGAAGATCAAAAGCGCCGTGGCCAGACTGGCTGAACCCACCAGCTGGGTCCCCAATAAGAGGGCCACCACCCCAAAGGACAGGCAGATGGCCCCGCCTAAGTCGACCCTGCGAGCTGGCCGGTCTTTTTTCTCATCCAGGAAAAAGATCTGGATCAAAACGATGGAAATCAAGGCCACCGGGATGTTGATATAAAAGACCCAGCGCCAGGACAGGGCATCAACGATCCAGCCCCCAAAGAGCGGTCCTAAGATGGTGGCCGTGGTGAAGAAGGCAGAGACCATCCCCAGCACCTTTAGGCGCTTGTGGGCGTTTGGATAAAGGTCAGAGTAGATGATATAAGGAAGCGACACCATCCCCCCGTTGCCGATCCCGGCCAACAGGCGGAAGGTCAAGAGAAAGGACATCTGCTGGGCACAGCCCTGGAGCAGCGCCCCCAGCAAAAAGCAGGCAGCCGCGAGCTGGTAGGCCAGCTTGTTCCCCCGCCGCTCGCCTAATTTACTCCAAAGCGGCGTGGAAACAGCCGTCCCCAATAAGAAGATGGCCACCAGCCAGCCGGTATACTCAATCCCGTGCAAATCAGCAATGATCCGCGGCAAGGCGGTGTTGATGATCGTGTTGTCCAGGCCGGACATGACGTTTGACAACATCAAGGCCACGGTAATTACTCGTCTTCGTTGATCTGACATTTTTCTCTCCCACTAAAGTCTAAAAGTCTGTAATTCTAGGATACAACTAAAAAATTTTTCGTTAAAGCTACTTCCCAGATTATTTTAAGAAAAGTGCTATAAATCGGCATTTTCAATCAGTTTGGACAAAGTTTGAATTAGACAGGCCTTAGTAAATCCAATATACTAAAATAAGAATCAATTTGACGAATCAACGGGGTGCCGGAAGGCTGAGATGATACCCATGGAACCTGGCCAGGTAATGCTGGCAAGGGAAAATGTTGCTTATGGTCACCCCAGTTTTGAGGTGACTTTTTATTTTGCAAGCAGAACTGACAATTGACCACTTAACTTTTTCCTACGGGGACCGGGAGGTCATCCGCGACCTGTCCTTAACCCTGCCGGCGGGGACTTTTTCCCTCTTGATCGGGCCGACCGGCTGCGGCAAGTCGACCCTGTTGAAGATCATGGCCGGCCTCTACCCGAAATACGGGGGCCAGCTGACCAGCGGGCAGGTTTCTTTGGGCGGGCGAAGTCAGGCCATGATGTTCCAGGAAGCCGGCGAGCAGTTTACCATGGCCACGCCTAGAGAAGAGATTATTTTTGCCATGGAAAACCTGGGCAAAAGCAAGACAGAATTTGCGGACCGTCTGAAGCTGGCCAGCGAATTCGCGGAAATCGACTCTCTTTTAGACCAGAAGATCGTAACCATGTCCGGCGGGGAAAAGCAGCGGGTAGCCTTGGCCGTCCTGGTCGCCATGGACGTGGATCTTTTCTTATTAGATGAGCCTTTTGCCAGCGTGGATCCGGCGGCCCGCCGCTTCTTGATTGGCCGCTTGGCCAAGCTGAAAGAGCAGGGCAAGACCATCATCATCACCGACCACCTTTTTGACGACTACCAGGGCAAGGTGGACGGGGTCTACCGCTTCAAAGGCGAGCAAGTGGACTTATTGACTAAGGATGAACAAGCGCTTCTCCTGGCTACTGAGCCAATCGGCCTGCACTTCCCCCTGCCGGAGAACGAGCCAGCGGCTTTTGTCATGAAAAATTTCGCCATCAAGCAAGGCCGGCCTTTGCTTGAGCAAAAGGAATTAGCCATCCCCAAGGGGAAGGTGACCTTGATCACGGGGCCAAACGGCAGCGGGAAGAGCTCTCTGTTTAAGGCCATGACCAAGTTGCTGGACTACCAGGGGTCTTTGACCTGGGAGGGCAAGGAAGTGGCCAAGCTCAAGGAGCGGACCTACTTCCAGCATGTAGCCCAGATTTTTCAAAATGCAAGTGACCAGTTCATGGCCATCACCGTCAAAGAGGAGCTGGCTTTGAGCCAAAAGCACGCTTCCCCCTACTTCACTCCGGAAGTCTTAGACCAGGCCCTGGCTGACCTGGATTTGGCCGACCACATGGACCAGGTGGTCTACTCCTTGTCGGGCGGGCAGAAAAAGAAGCTGCAGATCCTCTTGATGCTTTTGTCGGGCCAGGAAGTGCTCTTGATCGATGAGCCTTTGAGCGGCCTGGACCAGAAGTCGATTGAGCAGGTCGTGCAGCTTTTGCAAAAGTGCCAGGAAAAGAGCGGGCAGACGATCCTGCTGATCAGCCACCAGTTCTACGGAATCAGCACTTGGTGCGACTACCACCTGCGTCTGGCCGGCAGAGAGCTGGCTTTTGTCCAGGATTAGGAGGAGAAAATGACTAAAAGCGAAATGAATCCCAGCTTGAAATTCCTGCTGACCTTGATTATTTCACTGGAGTTATCTTTTAAGGTCAGCCTTTTCAGCAATATCATCGTTATTGTTTTATCCTTAGCCTACCTCTTATACCGGCGGATCAAGCCTAAGGCCCTGAGCGGGATGCTTTTGGCAACGGGCTTAGCGGCAATTACCGTCTTTTCTTCAGGCTACATCTTCAGTGACCACCGCGACCTCTGGTATGCTTTAGACATCTCCAGCCGGGCCTTCGTATATACCTTCACCACGGCCTGCCTGACCATTTCAACCACGGCAGAAGAGATGGCCCGGTCGCTGGAGCAGAACCTGCACTTGCCGAGCAAGTTTGCTTATGGAACTTTGGCGGCTTTGAACATCATTCCCCGCATGCAAGCCGCGGTCAAGCAGATCCGGGTGGCAGGGATGATGCGGGGAGTCTACCTCTCCTTTTGGTCCCCGGTCCTCTACTTTAACGCGATTTTGGTAGCTTTAAACAGTGCCGACAACCTGGCCCAGGGGATGGAGTCCCACGGCTACCGGGAAGGCGCTCCGCGGTCCGTGATCGTTGAGGTGCCGCTAACTAACAAAGATTGGCTGCTCTTTATTATTGCGGTTCTTCTTTTGAATCTGGGCGCTTTTTTACTCCCGTAGAAATTGCAAAAAAATTTATTAAAAAAGCTATAAAATTGATCTAAATCAATTTCTTTTGCCTGGAGAAGGCCTATAATACTAAGTATCAAGAGAAGAAATTACTACAGTAAAAAGAAAGGAAATTACCATTATGAAGAAATTAGACGCTACTACTTTGACTGCTGACCAACAAAAGTTCTTTAACGACGCTTTGGCCTTCGTTGCTTCCGTTGACAAGGACGGCAACCCACAAGTTGGTCCTAAGGAATCATTGACTGCTTTGGACGACAAGCACCTGGTCTGGAGTGAAGTTACCTTCTCCCACTTGTGGGAAAACATCAAGAACGGCAGCAAGGTTGCTGTTGTAGTTGCTGACGTGCCAAGCCACACTAACGTACGCGTGCTCGGCAGCGTGACTATCCACGAAGGCGACGACTTCGCTAAGGAATACGCTGCTAAGGTTGGCAAGAAAACTGATACTGCCGTAGTAGTTGAAGTTGAAGAAATCTTCGCTTAATCAAATCAGCATAAAGAAAATGGCTTCTAGGAGAAAATCCTGGAAGCCATTTTTGTTTACTGTTCTATTTTTTCGCCCATAAAAGGCCACAGGCCAGGGCAGCGTAAAGCAAGTACCAGATGCCGATTGAGATGTACCCATGAATATTGAAGACAAAAATTAAGACGATAACCGCTAATGCTGCAGCAGTTACGTAGCCAACCGCCGGGCTGAGCTTGGTCAGGGGAATGATTCCCAAGAAAAGGGTCAGCAGAGTGATCGCAATCATGCCGACAATTGCCCAAGATACTGGACCAGGGGTGCCTAAGGCAAAGATCCACTGAACTGCCATGAACAAGGCTAAACAGATGCCGGCCAGCAGAAAGACGGTTTTGACGGCTGGCTTAGTTGCAAAGTTTTTCATCATAATCACGCTCCTATTTTTTAAAGGCTATTTACTTATATTGCAAGCTCAAGTTCTTCTTTTGAGCAGTGATTCTTGCTAAGCTTAATAACTTTTGCTCTTCACCCAAGCCAGGCCATCACGCAGCTGACCAGGCTGACGGCCAAGAGGATGCCGGCCAGCCAATGGTTAAAGACTGCCTTCCCCCGCCAGCGGTAGCTGACCAGACTGACCGCCAAAGCGACAACAGCCAAAGTCCAATACCAGGTCAAGCCAAAATACAGGCCTACCACCCGGTCAATTACAAGGCCCAGCAAAAGGCAGACACCAATTACTCAAGCCGCTGCAGGAGCCAGCCACTTGCTCAGCCAGGCTCCCAAAGCAGCCGCGGCAACGAGCAAAATAAAAGCATCATAAAAGCAGTTCTGTTGCCTGCCCATGACTGCCGCTAAAGGCATAACCGGAAGCCATCTAGCCAACTAAATTAATGATCAGCGACACTGCCGCTGCCGTCAAAAGCAAGTCATTGGCCAGCCACATGTAACGCTCTGTTTTAGTCATTTAAATCATCCCTTTCATGACTAAAATACTTTATTTAAACACTTTCACCCTAGATTCTAGCACTAGACTGATTCGTATATAAGCTCCTCCTGCTGATTTCCCAGGAGAGGCTTATACTTTCTATTCTACTTGTGGTAAGGACTGCCGGAGTTGATCATAAAGGCCCGGTAGATCTGCTCAATCAAAACCAGCCGCATCAATTGGTGGGGCATGGTCAGCTTGCCGAAACTGAAGAGGTCGTTGGCCCGCTTGTTGACCGCGTCACTGGTCCCCAGGCTTCCCCCGATCACGAAAGTAATGTCGGAATGCCCGTAGGTCCCCAGGTCCTTCAGTTCCTTGGCGAACTCTTCACTAGCCCGCTCTTTGCCCTTAATGGCCAGAACGTAAACATATTCCTTGTCCTTGATCTTGCTCAAGATCCGCTCGCCTTCCCGCTTCTTGACCTCTTCCATCTGGGCCGGGCTGAGGCTTTCCGGCGCCTTCTCATCCGGCACCTGCACGATCTCCACCTTGGCAAAGCGGCTCAGCCGCTTCTGGTACTCCGCGATCCCGTCCTTAAAATACTTCTCTTTTAATTTTCCAACGCAAACAATTTTGATATTCATAATGCCCCTATTTTACCATTTTTACTTCTATCCCCACAATTAACAGTTTATCAACCGCCTTTTTCCACAGCTGTGGAAAGGCCTTTTCTAGATCTAGTGGACTAAAGCCGAATTCTATCTAGGTCTAGCTTTTTGCAAAAAAATTTCTAAAATCCCGTGTAACCATTCCACAAACCACCTGTGGACTGGACCTTTTCACAAACAATCACCAAAAAGGCCCGGCCTGCCGCCTTGAACAGATGTTTTAACAAGCCTTTTACCTGTGGAACTTACACACAATCCACAGCTTATCCACAGTTTTTTTAGCGATTTTTACTCTGTTTTTTGCACAATTCACAGTCTTTTCCACAGGATTGGGGATAAAGTCTCCTTAAAAACTTCCCTTGACAAGAAATATATACGAACTTTACCTTCCTTTCACCCTGTTTTTGTTTTGAAAAAAAAAAAAAAAAAAATAATCCAGCAGATCTGCTGATCCACTGGATTATTTGTTCTTAAATTAGTTGCTTGCCTGCAGGGTTACCGTGAAGGTCATGGTCTTGCCATTCCGGTTGACCGTAATCTTGACCTTATCACCAACACTGTGGCTGTACAGGATGCTGTGCAGGGTGGCTACGTCGTTGACCGTCTTACCGTCAGCCGCCGTAATCACGTCGCCCTTCTTGATCCCGGCACTGGCTGCCGCGCTGCCTGAAGTTACGCCGGCCACGTACAGGCCCTTCTTCAGACTAGTTGAAATGCCCAGCTGCTTCTTGTAGTAGCTGTTCAGTTCATCAATTGCTGCTACCTTGATGCCCAGTTGCGGCCGGGTGATCTTCCCATTCTTGACCAATTGGTTGACGATCGTCACAACTTCGTTTGACGGGATCGCGAAGCCCATCCCTTCGACGGAGTCGCCACTGCTGGAGCTGGACAGCTTCATGGAGTTGATCCCGATAACCTGACCGTCAGAGTTGACCAGGGGCCCGCCGGAGTTACCGGAGTTGATGGCCGCGTCAGTCTGGATGACCGTCATCTGGTTGGAGTTGTAAGTGATCGTCCGGCTTGGTGAGGAAATGATCCCTTGCGTTACCGTAGACGCGTATTCATACCCTTCTGGTGAACCGATGGCAATCACCGTCTGCGCGGACTGCAGGCTGCTGGAGTCACCAAATGAAGCAGTCTGAGTCACGTACTTGGAGTCGATTGACAAAACTGCCAGGTCACTGGTTGAGTCCTTGCCGACAACCTTAGCGGCAATCGTCTTCCCGGAATCCAGCATAACCTTCACCTTGGCTGCCCCAGAAATAACGTGGTTGTTAGTGACGATGTAGCCCTTACCGTTTGCCGTCGTGTAGATGACCCCGGAACCCTCAGAGTACAAAGTCAAAGACTTCTTGGAGCTGGATGAGTCTGAACTGTCCGAGTCACCGTAACCAAATATACTGTAGATGTCAGAGCTTGATGATGAACTGGAAGTGTACTTGTAGTTCAAAACTGAAATAACCGAGTTCTTCACCTTCTTGTAGGCGGAAGTCATCGTCCCGCTGGTAGTCCTGGACTTGTTGACCTTAGTCGTGCCGCTGGATGAAGTCGTCACTGACCCGGTTTCACCAGTGTTGCTACTGCTTGAGCTGGCCGTGGATGATGAAGCATTGCTGTTCAAATTGGCTGCTGACAAGCCGCCGTAGGCAATCCCCCCGCCCAAAAGACCGGCAACGACCCCAATGATGGCCGCTTTAGTTAGCAAACGGTTGTTTTCCTTCTTGCGCGTGTTTCTTTGCTTATCTTGTTCTTCAGACATGGTTATCACTCCTTATCGTTGCCATTATCATATCCTAGCTTTTTGAAGTATATATGAACAAAACGTATTAATTAAAAGCTTTAAATCCTCTGTATTATAAATTAATTAAATAACTCGGCGTCATCGGCTCGGTATCGTGCAATTCCAGGTCACTGGCCACGTCGGCGTCTCTGGCCGCCAAAACCTCTTCCGCCACGTCCCGGGCCAAATAGTTTAAATTGTTCTGCTGGCTGCGGTGGGCCATGAAAACATGCTTGGTTTTAGAACTGATAACCCTGGCCAGAGTCTCAGCCGCCTGCTCGTTTGACAGGTGGCCGTGGTCTGACCGGACCCGCTGCTGCAGGCTCCAGGGATAGGGGCCGCTTCTCAGCATCAGGTCGTCATAGTTGAACTCGAGCAAATAAGCATCCGCGTCTTGAATCTCATATTCGACTTCTTCAGACACGTAGCCCGTGTCCGTCAAGCAGGCCAGGCGCTTGCCCCCGCTGGAAAAAACGTAGTACTGGGGCTGGGCCGCGTCATGGCTAGTGGCAAAAGCCGTCACTTCCAAGTCCCCATAGCACTTGGTCTGGCCCGGCTCAATCACATTGATCTGGTCTTTCGGCAGGCAGCCGATCTTCCCGGTCTCCTCCAAGTACTTCCAGGTGCCCGTGTTGCTGAAGGCATTCAGCTGGGGATAGCGGCGCATAAGGACCCCCATCCCCCCGCTGTGGTCGCCGTGGTCATGGCTTAAAAAGACAATGTCCAGGTCCTCGATCGCCACGCCTACCTTGGCTAAAAGCTCCTTGGTCTTCTTGCCTGAAAGGCCGGCGTCCATCAAAATCTTGTGCTGGTCAGTCATCAGCAGGCTGCAGTTGCCCGCTGATCCGCTCGATAATACCGCGAATTGCAAATTTTTTCCTTCCTGCCCTTAATCGTCCAATGTACTGTTTTGCAAAAGCTGGCCGCTGAAGGCGTTGACCCGCTTCAAGCAGCTGCTCTTGCTTCTCTTATTTTCGATCCAGACCAGCCAGGTCGGGACGAAAATCACGCTGCCCCGGACCTCGGTCAATTTGGTGTAGCCCAGCTTGACCTGCATTACCCGGGAGTTGTCGGCCAGTTCCCGGGTGGTGTAGAGGTTGGTGACCGCCCGCAAGGGGCTGATAGTTGCCTGCAGCTCGCGGACGCTGGACAAGTCAGTCAAGTAGGTCTGGTAGTAGCCCGTGATCTTCTTGTTCTTGACATTGACTACCAGCTGGGCCAGGCTGCTGTAAACCAGGCCGTACTGGGACTTCTGCACGTAAACGTAGCTGCTGTTGCTGGAGAGGTTCTTGGCATAGACATACTGCTTGCCATGCGGGACGTAATTGCTGTCATTCTTGAACTCGCCCACCGTCATCCGCTCCAGCGGAATCGCGGTCTTCATGGTCGCGTACAGGGTCTTGTCCCCTTCAGCGTAGCTGGTGGAGACGTCGCTGCTGAGCTTCTTGGCGGCTTCCTTCAAGTCGCTCTTACTTCTAGTGGCCAGGTAGTAGCCCGAGTCCCCCTTTCTGGACAGGGAAGGAACCGTAATATTGTCTGACTTCATTTCAGCCTTCAAGCTGGTTGAGGTCGTCACCGAATTGGTCGATGAGGTCAAGGTAACCGGGGCCCGCCAAAGCTCAATCAAGAGATAGATGTCGACTAAGCAGAAGAGGATCAGAAAAAGCCATTCAATTTTGCGATGATCCATTTACTTTTCTCCTTCCTTTGAGCTGGCAGAGCTTGCTGATACGGCGGAACTTGAACTGGAGCTGCTGGAGCTGGAGCTTGATTCAGCCGCCGGCTGGCTGCGGCTGCTGGAATATGCTTCCTGGCTGCTGGCCGGTGCCTGGCTGCCCGCCTGGCTGACGCTGGAACTTGCGCTTGAGTTGGCTTCACTGCTCGACTCATTGCTGGAATAGCTGGAAGACGAGTAGCTGCTGGAGCTGGAACTTGACCCCTCCATTAACAGATCCGTGTTTTCCGCCTTAATCTTCTTCCAGCCGGCCAGGCTGTTCCAGCTGCCGCCAACCTTGATGAAGTAGGTCGGCACCAGGGTAATCAAGTCGCTGCGCTTCTTGTCGGCCTGGATATGGTAGCCTATGGTGATTTTTTCAATTTCGCTTTCCTTGATGCCGATGCTATTCAGCTCCTTCAGCAGAGTCGCGGTTTTCGGCAAGGTCTTGACACGGCCGTCATACGGGATCGGGATCTGCAGGTTCATGCTGCTGAAAGCCACGCTGACCGACTCCGTCCCCATGGTTACCTGGGTCTGAGCCAAAGCGTCGTTGGCAAAAATCGGATAGCCTTCAATATAGTTGATGTAGGACACCGTCTTGCCGCTGCTTTCAAAAAAGCGCAGGTCCTGTTCAGCCAGGCCCAGCTGCTTGACATAGGCAGCACTTTCCAGCATCTCCTGGGTGACCGTCCGCTCCTGGCTGGTCAAGTAGTTCTGGTACAGATACTGGTGGTCATTGCTCTTGCCTTCCTTAGGAATCTGCAGGCGCTTGGAATAACCAGCCGTGTAGACAGTGCGGCCGTTCTTAGCCACTGACTTCCGGTAGCTGCTGCCCAAGAGCCGGGAAGCATAGTAGCTGCTGGACTGGTAGCTGATCAGGTAGCTGTATTCCTTGGCCTTGATTTCCTTGGCATAAAAAGGCACGTAGAGCTTCTTTAAGTGCAGGAAGCTGACCTCCTGCCGGTCTTGGGCGCTCTTGACGTACTTTGCCAGCTGCCGGAAGGAGCCGGAATTGATCTTTACCCGGTAGACCCGGCTGCCCTTGTCGTTGCCGAAATAGAGGTAGCGGGTCTTGCTCTTGACCGGGACAAAGACCCGGTTGAACTGCAGGCTGGAATTAGCTTGTTTTTTGCCTAAAAGGACCGTGAAATTGATCTGGTCCGGGTAGGCAAACATAATATAGTTCTGGTCAGCCAGCAGTCTCTCATAATCACTGGCCGTGGTTGACATTTTCTCGATCGTCCCCAGCTTGACATTTTCCAGGTACTGGACAAACTTCAAAGGCAGGTTCCGCTTGGCGTCATGGACCTGGTAGCGGACCCCGTTTTGAAAGACATAGGTCTGGCCCGGGGCGTAAAAAGACTGGACATTCCGGTAGTGGGTCGACAAAGAAGCCGAGCTCTGGGAGGATGATTCATTGCTGATCCGGCTGAAGCGCTGGTCACTGGTCATCACCGTGACCCAGAGGCCGATCGAGATCAAAATCACGGTCAAGGTCGCCAGGTGGAGGAGAAAATCATTGAATTTGAACTTGAATTTAAACTTCATCCCATTCATCCTCCTCATCCATTGGTTCGTAAGGCAGGGCAATATAGAAGGTTGACCCGTGCCCTTCCCGGCTGTCTGCCCAGATCCGGCCGCCATGGGCCGTCACGATTTCCTTGGCGATGGCCAGGCCCAAACCGGTCCCGCCTTGGGCCCGGGACCGGGCCTTGTCTGCCCGGTAGAAGCGGTCAAAGATCTTACCCAGGTCCTTCCTTGGAATCCCCAGGCCCTGGTCGCTGATGCTGAGCAGGATCTGGTTCTGGTTCTGGGTCAGGCGGACCGTGATGGTCCCCCCGTCAGGGGAGTACTTGATAGCGTTGTTCATGATGTTGTCGATCACCCGCATCATCTGGTCAGTGTCGATTTCCACCCAAAGGGCCTGGTTGCCCAGGTCCCGCTTGATCACGTATTCCTTGGTATCGCTCTGGGCCTCGCCCTGGTCATGTTCGACAATCATGTCGAAGCGGTTGAGCAGGTGGGAGACAAAGTCAGTAAAGTTAACCCATTCCGGTTCCAGCTTGGTGGCTCCCCGGTCCATTCTGGACAGAACCAGGAGGTCGTTGACCATCCGGATCATCCGCTCAGTTTCCTTTTGCGTCACATCCAAAAACTGGGGGGCAATCTCCGGATCCTTCCAGGCCCCTTCATTCAAGGCTTCAATATAAGCCCGGACACTGGTCAAAGGAGTCCGCAATTCATGGGAAACATTGGAAACGAACTGCCGCTGCTCGTCTTCGTTCTTGATCTGCTCAGTCACGTCATGCAAAACACAGACGGCCCCGGAAACAAAGCCCGTGACCCGCTTGATCAAGGTAAAGCTGGCGTGCAGGATCATTTCATCATCCGTGCCGGCATTGACCGTGACCTGCATGTCGCTTTGGTTGGAGATCAAGTCCTGGGAAGTGTAGTCCTCCCCCAGGCCTAAAACTTGAGAAATCGGCTTCTTGATCGCGTCTTCGGCCTTGACGTCCAGGAAGTCCTGGGCCATCTGGTTCATGATCGACACATTCCCGTGCCGGTCGGTCGCGATCACCCCGTCAGTCATGTGAGACAGGACGCTGTCCAGCCGGCGGCGCTCAGATTCTGACTGCTCATTGGACCGCTCGATCTTGGCTGAGAGGGTGTTAAAGGCCGCCCCCAGCTGGCCCAGTTCGTCATTAGAGTAGATCTTAACCTGGGTTGAGTAGTCCCTGTTAGCCACCTGGATGGCCTGCTGGCGGAGCTCTTCAATCGGCCGGGTTATTGCCCGGGAAATAAATATGGAGGCAATCGCCGCCACGACTACGGCCAAAAGTGAGGCCGTCAAGAACATCATCGAAATATTTCGCAAGTTATTGAAGACGTCAGCCATGCTGGCCCGGACGTAAACCGCCCCGACGATGTTGGTTCCGCTGGTCAGAGGCACGATCTGAACCATGAAGCTGCCCTTCTGGTCACTGGCAACCTGGGTCTTCTGCTGGCCAGAGTTGATCACTTCCCGGATATCGCCGTTGTTAGACAATTGCCCTACCCGGTTCTTGTCGTTTAAGTTGGACACTGCCCGGATCACGTTCTTGCTGTCCACGACCTGGATTTCAGAAATCGCGTCATTGCTGTAGTCAGTGATAATCTGGTTCATCTTCCGGTCAGCACTCTTGCCGTTCTTGACCAGCTGAGCAGTCAGCTGGTCGGTCACGATCGACTGCAGCTGAATCGTGGTTTGAAAGTTGTTGATGCTGGTCTGTTCCATCTGCCGGGTAAAGTAGGCCCCGATGATTTCAATCGTGGCCAGCAAAAGGAGCATGAAGATAAGGGCGATCTTGGTCTGGATCGAGCTGACCGCGCGCTTAAGCAGGTTGGTCTTCTCTTTCTTCACTTTCTCTTTGCGTGCTTTTTTATCTTTCTTCATTAATCCATCCACATAAAGAAAGCCACCTCAAACAGTGGCTCCCAAATTATTCTTCTGTTTGCTGCTTGACAAAGTAGCCGACTCCCCGCCGGGTAACCAAAATCTTCGGCCGGACCGGGTTGTCCTCGATCTTTTCCCGCAAGCGGTGAACCGTAACGTCAACCGTCCGGACGTCGCCAAAGTAGTCGTAGCCCCAAACCGTCTGCAAGAGGTGCTCTCTGGTCATAACCTGGTCCATGTGCTGGGCCATGTAGTAGAGCAGATCGAATTCCCGGTGGGTCAGTTCGATCTTTTCCCCGTTCTTTTCAACCAGGTAGGCATCCGGCTTGATCAGCAGGTTGCCGATCTGGATGTCATTGCTTTCCTGTTCTTTTTCCTTCTGCTGGTTAACTTCCACTGCCTTCTTGACGATGTCCCGGCTGCGCAAATTGGCCTTGACCCGGGCCACCAGCTCACGGTTGGAGAAAGGCTTGGTTACGTAGTCATCCGCCCCCATTTCCAGGCCGAGGACCTTGTCGATCTCACCGCCCTTGGCAGTAACCATGATGATCGGCATGTCATGGGTCTGGCGGACCTCCCGGGCTACTTCCAGCCCGTCTTTCTTCGGAAGCATTAAGTCTAAAATCATTAAGTCAGGGTTGTATTCTTCAACCTTCTCGACAGCTTCCTCGCCGTCATAAGCGGTCTCTACATCAAAACCCTCTTTGGTCAAGTTGAACTTGATGATATCGGAAATCGGCTTTTCGTCGTCAACGACGAGAATTTTTTTAGGCATTATGAACCTCCTTCACTGTGACTATTATACTTGATTTGCCCGCCAAATTAAGAAAATTACAATTAATGTAAAAAAGAAGATTGCTTTTACTGAAATTTATGGCATAATAAAATTGTTGGTTGACACGGGTCGTTAGCTCAGCTGGCAGAGCACCGGACTCTTAATCCGGGTGTCCAGGGTTCGATCCCCTGACGACCCATCATCTCTAAGCACTGCGCTCGCAGTGCTTTTTTTTATTTTACAGCAAGCGGGGGACTTTTGATGAGTAAAAAGATTTACTACTACCACAGCGAAAGCGAGGACCTGGTCAGTTCCGCCCAGCAGGACTTCCAGCTCCCAGATGACTACCAGGTCTTCCGGAAAGGGGCGGCTTGGCAATTCTGGAACGTCCTGGTCCGCAGCCTGGCCTGCGCCTTTGCCTGGCTCTACTCCCGCCTCTTCTTACTAGTTAAAGTCAAAGGCAAGGAAAAGCTGCGCCCTTTTAAAAAGCAGGGCTATTTTGTCTATGGCAACCACACCCAGATGCTGGGTGACCCCTTCACCCCCATGACCATCGTCAACCCCTACCACTACTATGCCCTGGCCGCCCAGGCCAACTGGGGGATTCCTTTTTTAGGCAAGTACGTGATTCCGGCAGCTGGCCTGCCGATTGGGAAAAACATCAAGCAGTCCATCCGCCTGCTCAAGGACGTTAAATACGCCTATGAAGAAAAGCAGGCGGCCATCGTCATCTACCCGGAAGCCCATCTTTGGCCCTACTACACCAAGATCCGCCCTTTCCCGGCGACCAGCTTCAACTTCCCGGTCAGCCTGAAGGCCCCGTCTTTTGCCATGACGACCACCTACCAGCCCTGCCGCTGGCGCAAGCGGCCGAAAATCACGGTCTACATCGATGGCCCCTTTTACCCGGACGAGAAGCTGGGCAAGAAGGCGGCTCAGGAAAAGCTGCACGGTGAAATCGCCAAAAGCATGCAGGAGCGGGCAAAACTGAGCACTTGCGAGTATTGCTCGTATGTTAAAATTGACAGTAAGAACTAGGACTTTTTCTACTAAGGAGGCAAAACCATGAACTTTCTTTTTTGTGGTGACCACAACGCTGAAAGAGGCGTGCTGATTGCCGTCTTATCCCTGCTCAAAGCCGAACGCGGCGAAGAGGTTCACGTCTACATCCTGACCATGAGGGCCAAGAGCAAATCCAGGTCCTTCAAGCCCTTCAGCCAGCACGCGGCCGACTTCATCCGCTCGCTCATCGTGGCTGACAACCCCAACAGCAGCCTGGAGCTGATCGACTGCACCGAAAACTTCATCAAGGAACCGCCGACGGCCAACATGGGCACCCGCTTCACCCCCTACGCCATGCTCCGGCTTTTTGCCGACGAACTGCCGCAAATTCCCGACCGCATCCTCTACCTGGACGATGACGTGATCATCCGTCGGCCGGTTGACCAGTTTTACACCCAGGACTTGACCGGGACGGAACTGGTCGGGGTCCTGGACTACTTTGGCCGCTTCTTCTTCCACAATCAAAAGAAGATTTTTGACTACTTGAATTCCGGGGTCCTCCTTTTGAACATGCCGGAAATCAAGCGGACTGGCCTCTTTAAACGGGTCCGCCACTTGATGCAGGTTAAGAAGATGTTCCTGCCTGACCAGACGGCCATCAATAAATTAGCCAAAGAAAAGCGGATTGCCCCGCGTAAGTACAATGAGCAATACGCCCTCCAGGACGATACGGTCATCCAGCACTTCACCACCAGCTTCCGCTTCTTCCCTTATTTCCGCACCCAGACGGTCAAGCCTTGGGACGTGAAACGGGTCCACAGCGTCTTGCACCTGCATGAGTACGATGACTTGTTAAACGAATATCTCAAGTTAAAAGATCAACTATAGTTACACGTGAAACTTACGGGTATCACAGAGATTAAATGAAAAATAAATAGGAAGGTATACAAGATGATTATTGGTGACCACCGCCTGGACGTCATCCACAATATCGAGCTAGCCGCAAACAACCGCGACTTTACGGCGAAAACCGAAATCGGCGACCCGCAAATGTCTATGGAAGAGCGGGTTAAGCTGGTTGAGGACTTCTGGGCCAAGCAGGATAAGTTCAAGACTAAGGCAGAAGGCCTAGCCGGCAACCTGATCTTGCAGGTTTTGACGCAGAAATTTTTTGGCAAGATTCAAGTAACAGGCTTAGACAAGCTGCAGCACCTAGCTAAGGGCGGGGCCATCGTAACCGCCAACCACTTCAACCAAGTTGATGCCTTAGCCGTCAACCGCCTAGCCCAAAAGACCCACCACCGGATGGAGATCGTGATTGAAGACACCAACTTGAAGCTGCCGGGCTTCTTCAGCTTCATCATGAACAATATGGGGTCCATTCCCCTGGTACAAAGTCCCAACTACATTGGGCGGGAATTTATCCATCACCTCAGCCACGCCTTCAACAAGGGCCACTGGGTCTTGATTTTCCCAGAGCAAGAGATGTGGTGGAACTATCGCAAGCCAAGAAAGCCGCAGCGCGGAGCCTACTACTTCGCGGCTAAGTGCAACGTGCCGATTATTTCAACTTTTGTGGAGATTCAAGACCTGCCAGACGTTGAAAAAGACAACGAGCACTTTTACCAAACGCGCTATACCTTGCACGTTTTGGGGGTGCTGTATCCAGGCCCAACCAAGTCGGTGAACTTTAACGCGACGGACTTGATGGAAAAAGACTATGCCTTGAAGGTGCAGGCTTTTGAAGACTGCTACCATAAAAAGTTGGACTACGACTTCACTCCATGGGATATCGCTGGCTGGCGCGGTGAAGATGATTAATGAACAAAAGACGCAGAGCATCGAGGTGCTCTGCGTTTTGCTTTCTATTCGACTTTATCTAGCAATTTACTGTCAACAATTTTCTCGATTTGCGCCACATCTTCACTAGAGAGCTTGAAACCCTTTTCCTTCAAAATAGCCGCAATCGAATTCACGATGTTCTGCTTTTCCTGATTAGAAAAGCCAATCCGGCGGTAAAGAGCAACGTAGTCGGCAAGAACTTGCTCTACTATAGCAACGAATTGCTCTAGCTTTCGGTTCTTTACATGGATTCGCCTTAAGATAGTTAACAAGGCGAGGCTAGCGAGCCAGATGGCAAACGCAATTAATTCTGGATATACACTTATATGCTTTTCACCTCAGTTCTTGATAGAATGTGCTAAAATCAAAACATAAATTAATTTTTCAAGAGGTAATTATGGATACTACTAATAGCATAACCTTTACTAGCAAGCTAACATTCTGGGATAAGTTTAAATGCTTTTATTTGCTACACCTTTGCAGTCTTATTTTTTTAATACGATTTCAAAAGAAGTGGCAAAAGATTCTTATTTATCTGTGGTATACCAGTGTTTGTGGCTTTTCACTTGCGATTCTTGTTGTTTCCTATCCTTTTGTCACCATTAAAATGTTTATTGATGTCTTTTTAACGCTATCTTGTTTTTCGTGGGTACCAGCTATCACTGCATTCCTAATTTCACTAAAGTGCCCATCTATTATAAATCTTAAGCTTTCACCCGATAATAATTTAGGAAGAGCGCCTATAGTAAAAATAGGTGATTCAAATTCACAGATAGTATACTTAAAAAGTTCTTTACTACTTGATACTAAGAATTTCTATTTGATAATGTGCCCAAATTATTTGCCAAAGCATAAAAGCAGAGTATTCTATAGCTTCATTTCCAAAAGCCAAAACACTACAGCGCTATCTAAAGTCAACTTTATAGCTTCCGTAAAACCACATTTTAAAAAATTCATCAAGTTGCATATTTGATGTTAAAAAATACGAACTTATTAGTCTGGGATTCTAACCTACTAACAACCCGGTAAACAATTGTGGAATAAGATCTAATAAGACTGAAAGAGTCCCTCCACTAATAAAAATAGATACTCCAGCTATTGCAACAACCGTTGAAAAGCCAATTAAGGTCTCCCATGATTTCTGATCAGTTTGACTTTGGGTTACGAGCTTCGGAACATCAACGTTTGGAATTTTCGTGCCAGTAAATAGATCTGTTGGCTTTGAAGTGACAGTGATAACTACAGACAGTTCATTATCCAATTGCTTATCCTTAGCTTCTAAAATATGGTAGATAAATTTAAGCTTGCTTTCACCAGAGTTGTTAATCGAAGCTTCTATCGCCAGGTTACCATTGGTAATGCTTGCGCTTGAGATCACCTTATTTGCTTCGTTTACAACCGCATCAACACCATTTCCTTTAATATGTCCTGAAGTTTGAAGCCAATTGGCAAAACTGATTGAATCTAACTTACCGTTTGAAATAGTAATTGCAGGAGATTCATCAGCTACTGACAGCGAATTAACCAATTCTACTGAAATCTTTAAAGAAGGGATATCCACTAATTCAATCTTCTTGTTGAACTCAGCAGATACCGACTTACCAAAGCCCTTTAGTACATCAGCTGCTACTTCCCTATAAGAAATAGTACCGTATAACTGGGGAGAAAACTTATTGACACCGGCATCTTTGCCAGAAGCTGCTACTTGGTCAATATCCGTGCTGCCGATTGGATATTCGGTGAACTGGTCAAAAGCCCAATTTGTTGGCATTCTGAAACCGAGATTACCACTCCAGCCATAGGACATATCCGCCACGAAGCTGTACTTCATCCCAACTTCTTCACCATGCAAACAGACATTTCTAGTACCATAAATACCTGGCTCATATGGACTAAGCTTCACGGCATCGATGACGCCTTTCATATAAGGAACGACTGTCCCTTCAATGTCGCCATCTTGAATATCGACATCTACTGCAAAGTAAATTACTGTCCCACTTGGGAAGCCTAGCTCAGCTGCTTTCTTAGCAGCAGTAATCCCATCTTGGTAGCCGCGGTTTCTGCTAAAGTATTCGATCTCGTACCCACCATCTTCATAGATTGGGAAGACCCGCAGCCCCGCATCAGTAATCCGTTCCAGCTCATCAGATGTTAGGTATTTGTTTCTCTTGCTTGCACCAGTACCAACAGATCCGGTTAAGTATCGGCCGACAACGCTAAAGCCATATCTCTTAAAGTTAGAAATATCCTTATCAGTAAGCTGAGCTGAAGTATCCAAGGCAATTGAATCACGATCAGTATTACCGTTACTCGTTAACAGTCCCTTAATGACTGAAAGGTCAGACTTGCCTGTAAATGGCGGCAGGTTCATAAACTTACGGAAAGCAATTACGGCACTAGTCACATCCGCATCATACTTGCCATCGCAATCACCATCATAAAAGCCGTTAACTAGCAAACCGTATTGGATCACCTGAACCACTTCACTGCTAGCGCCTTCGCTAACCGTCGGCGTTGCCGCTACAGTACCTGGACCATAATTGCCATTTGCACCCGCTACGCCAATTGCCTTTTGCAAGGCGAAGATCAAGGCTGTGTTGGTTGCTCTTTGATAGATGCCATCACAGGGTAAAATCCCCAACTCATCGCCATACTTACCATTAAGATACTGCTGCATTTGTCGAACTTTTGACTTGCCTTGACCAGGGATTAAAACAAAAGCACTCATATCAAACAATGCAGCCATTAAATTAACAGTAAGCTGACCATTGGCAGTAATCCCCGCATCGCCTTGCAAGCTCTTAATAGCGGTAGTTAAATCACTGTCAAAGCTATCCGTAAAGTTATTAGGACTGATCCCTTTGCACCAAAATGCACCCTTAACCAAATTGATAATATTGCCATGATAGCCACGCTTTAAGTCGCCAATTTTCGCACTTAAAGCTTTTTTAGTGCTATCGCCAAAGCCTTCTGCAAGAGCAGTAATCCCTAATTCGTGTTGCAAGCCTTCTCTTAAGCTATAAATTGTTGGCCAACCAGTTAAGCCATTTTCTGGTGCCTTTTTAAAACCAGATACCTTGCCATAGGTTTGATTAAGCCAAACCTGTACATCTTTTACTCTTTCGTCCATTTTGATATTCTCCTTTATTTTTTCTACTGATTACTACGGCATCGTTTTAAGTAAGAATCACATCACTATCACCTCCTTTCAAACAAAAAAGCCGGAGCTATTACTTGCGCATTTAAACGCTTAGTAATAACTCCGGCTATTTAGTATCTCTCTTTCGGATCTATTGCTCGGTAGTGTAACTATTTTTACGTGCTTGCATGACTTCATTTAAGAAGTCATCAACTAAGATAGTCCTTCTGATTCTTTGGTATTTAAACTCTAATAGCTCAGTTCCATCATCAGTTTTGATGTAGTTGCAAATTTTCGTTTTTATTCTTCCCTTAGATCTTGGGTCCCGGATATCAATCTCCTTCATTTTTAATCCCCTTCCCTTCAACTATATTTTAGTACTAGTTTGTTATTTATACGAGCTTTATGTACTAAATGTACTACGTATTTTTAGTTCGGCCAAGAGAAAAATTGCTAAAAATACTAAAAAGTTGTAGTGTAGAATTGAAAGATTTAGTGAATAGGTAAATAAAATGAAGATTGGGACTAAAATTAAGCAGCAAAGAAAAAAGAAGGGCTTGACCCAAAAAGAGTTGGCGTCAATTCTAGGTCTTGGCGGGGTAACCACGGTAGCATCTTGGGAACAAGGATTAAGCAACCCACCAGCTAAAAGAATTCCAGCAATTGCTGATGCACTAGATATTTCAGTTTCAGAGCTACTAGGTAATGATGATGCAAAACCCAAAAACTTAGTTGATTTAGCAGATGCCAAGGTCATCAGCATCCCTATCCTGGGAACTATCGCCTGCGGTAAGCCAATTTTTTCTGAAGAAAATTACGAAGGGCATTTAAACAAGGTCTATTTTGGCGATCCACCAACTGGAGAACTATTTGCCTTAACATGCCAAGGCGATAGCATGGCGCCATACATCCTTGACGGCGATAAGGTAATCGTCAGAAAGCAAGAAACGGTAGAGAATGGTGAAATTGCAGCTGTTTTAATTAACAATGAAGCTACGCTAAAAACTGTCAAATATGTTGGCGATAAAACCCTTTTAATCCCTAAAAATGATGCCTACGACCCTTTAGTGCTGACGCCAGATAATCAAAATCAAGTACTAGGTAAAGTTGTCAGCATCATTCGGGATATTTGATGTTGAAAAAATACAGAGACCAGAAATGGTGCTCTGTGTTTTTCACCTCCGTCCTTTTTAGAATGTGCTAAAATTAGAATATAAATTATTTTTCTAAGAGGTACTTATGGATACTACCGAGAGCATAACCTTTACTAGCAAGCTAATATTCTGGGATAAGTTTAAATGTTTTTATGTGCTGGCCCTTTACAGTCTTTTTTCTTTATATAACATAAAAAAATGGCAAAGAAGATTGGGACATCTGATTTACATTTTCATTTTGATTGTCATGCCTGTCATGATTTTTTTAGACGATAGCCTTGGCACGAAACTTTTCGACATTTTCTGCCTTCTCTCTTTTTTCTGGGTACCTGCAATAACATCGTTTAAAGGCGCGAGAAATATTCCTGACAACTTACAACTTACTCTTACCCCGGGAAACGCAACTGAGACCCCTGATACTCCAAGTTTAAAGGTTCGTTATGCTGATACCAAAATTGACCGCTTCAAAAATGCAATCTTATTTGATACCCCTAATTTCTACATCATCATCTGCTACAACAACGCGGCCGATAAGAAAGTGCGATTAATATACAACATAATTTCTAAAAAGCAAAACAATAACATATTGGCAAAATTCAACTTTGTTAAAACAATTTCTCCAGACCTTTAAAAAATAATCAAACTGCATATCTAAACATTGTTATTGCTGATTCAATATTATTCTACTGCTAGTGCTCCAGAGGAAAATAGTTTCTGAGCAAGATACAATAATCCTGCAGCAGTCCCACCCGTAGAAATGGATAAACCCACAAATGATAAACCCACAAATGCTGAAACTGCGGTAACTACCAGAATCCTGGTTAGAATAGCCCACGCATTTGTATTAGTCTGAAGCTTAAGTTTCAGAAAAAGGCCCTTGCTGGAACAAGAGCCTTCGCAGAACCGTTAATAGCGGTGGCATTAATAATAATTAGCTAAAAAGCCGTGAACTTGCCAAAGTAATCAGCGGCTTTTTTGCTTGTTCTTTTTTCTCCGCGTTAAGCGAAAGATTAGACCTAACATGTGGATCCGCATCAGCAAGTTGCCTAGGCACTGGCAGAGCCAGGCTAGAGCAACCGCCAATATTGCAAGGCGGATAGCCAACAATGTCAGCCAAGAAATAGTAAAGACGCAGAGCCTTATACATGGCTCTGCGTCTTACTTTCATATTCATTCCCCCATCAACCAATCAATAATGTTCACCTGGCTGATCCCCTGGTCGTCAAAATGCCCCGGATCTTCAGTCAAGATGATCTTGGGATAGTTGTCATCGATCAGCCGCAGACTTCTAACTTCCCGTTGATAGGTCTGTTCATCGTCCAAAGACAGCGATACCTGGTAGTACTCCCGTCTTCCATCCTTCACCACCACAAAGTCCACCTCAGTCTGCTGCATCACGCCAACATAAATCTCATATCCCCGCCGGCGAAGCTCCTGATACACAATCGCTTCCAGCCGGCTCCCCTTGTTGGGCCGCTTCTGCCCCACTAGGGCCCGGCGCAAGCTAATATCAACTGGATAATATTTGGGATTGATGCTCAGATACTTTTTTCCGCCGATATCAAAACGGTCGCAGCGGTAAAAAAGAAAGGCATTTTCTAAGAGCTCCAGGTAAGAGGCCACGGTGTTCGGCGTCGTCTTCTCTCCCATTGAGGTCAAGGTACCCGCAATTTTCTTAGGGCTAGTCAAGCTACCTGCTGTGTCTGTTAAAAAAGCTGCTAATCGTCTAACCAAAGTTGAATCGCTCTTATCTTTTCTGGCAAGCACGTCCTTGACTAAAACCGTGTTTACCACGCCATCAATGTAGTCGCGGAAACTTTCATCATCTGGCAGCTGCAAAGCAAAAGGAAAGCCGCCCCTGAGCAGGTACTGCTGGTAGCTCTCTTGCAAAGATTGATCAGGCTTAGCTTGGGCAAATTCCTTAAAAGATAAGGGATATACCGGAATTTCGATATAACGTCCAGAAAGCAGCGTCGCTAATTCACCTGACAGCATAAAGGCGTTAGAACCGGTAATGTACAAGTCAACATTGCTTTTAATAAAAAGACTATCAACTGCTTTTTCAAAATTAGGAACATTTTGGATTTCATCCAAAAAGATATAGTTCATCTGATCAGGCAGCAAGCGTTGACTTAGGTAGCGATAGAGTTCCTGGTAGTCAGTCAGCTTGGAAAAAGCTAGGTCCTCAAAGTTGATTGCTTGAATCTGCTCTGGTTGAACGCCATCAGCTAAAAGCTGTTGCTGAAACAGCTGCAACAGGCTAGATTTGCCGCAGCGTCTAACCCCGGTTAGAACTTTAATAATCTGCTTATTAGCTAATTTTTCTAGTTTTTGTAAGTAAGTTGGTCTTGGTACTAGCATAAAATCATCTCAATTAACTTCAACAAAATCGGATCTTCTAGATCTATTTTAAGTTAATTGAGACAAAATTGGAAATCTACTGTTTTGTTTAAATTAATTGAGACAAAATCAAAAAACAAGTTCCATCCGGAACTTGTTTTTTTCTATTATTTAGTTAAAAAGTCAACCACTCTGGTATAAACTTCCTCGCGGTTTTGGTGCAAACCGTGGTCACTGCCGTACAAAGCCAAGACTGGACCGTGGAAGGCACGCGCAACTTCAAAGGTATTGATAAACTTAGCCGTTCTAAAGTACCAGTCGTTCAGCTTAAATTTTTTGAAATCAAGCTTAGCTGGAACATGGTTAGGATCGTAGTCAATCCCGATGCGGGCATCATCAACCAAGGTGGCAGTTGGGGACATGTTGTCCAGTGGTCCTTCGCTTAAGCCATGGCCGTTAAAGTCAAAGCGAACGGTTGCCAGGCCTTTTTCCTACAATTTTTCTGCTAAAACTGGCAATAGGTCGTTAACCTTAGGGTCCATCATCCCCACAAAGCCGTAAGCCAGGATCGCAATGTCGTATTCTTTACTTTCCGGAATTGAAACCTTCGCTGCTAGCTTTAAACCGTCACGCATGATCGTGATATCTTTTTTCATTTTTACTTTTCTCCTAAAAAATGTTACTTGTTTTTTCTATTTTAGAATATTTTAAAAAATCTTTTCTGCCTTGGCTATTGCTGCTTTTGACTGCCTGATTCTGGGAAAGTCAAGAAGAGCCTAGGTAAACCTAGACTCTTTTGACGATCATCGTGTAATTGTTAAAGTCGTACCAAAGTGGCTCTTGTAATACATACTGTTTCCTCGCTTTTTTAATGAGATGCCCCGCTAACCGCGTCGCTAGCTGGGGGTTCCTCGTCAGCCGTGTCAGCGGCGATCCGGCCGAATGTGAAGATGTCAGCCAGGGAGTTCCCGCCCAAACGGTTGCCGGCGTGCAGGCCACCCGCGTTTTCACCAGCTGAATACAGGCCGGCGATCACGTGGCCTTCTTCATCCAGAACGTGGCCCTTAGTGTCGATAACCAGACCGCCCATAGTGTGGTGGATAGCTGGCTTACGCGGAGTTGCGTAGAATGGTGCTACTTCACACTTCAAGTGGAAGGCACTCTTGCCGAATTCCGGATCGTGGCCGGCGTCAACGTAAGAATTGTACTTCTTGATGGTGTCGGTCAAAACTGCTGGGTCCATGCCCACCTTTTCAGCCAGTTCTTCCAAAGTGTCAGCTCTGAACAAGGTGCCGGCTTCCACTTGGGCATCGATTGATTCTTGCGTGGTGTTGTAGGCAGTTTCCTTGATCTTGTCGTCGGCGATCAGGTAGAAGAGGCCGCCGTTGTCGATCGCTGCCTTAGCCAGAGTGTCGCGTTCAGCAAATTCGTTGACGAAACGTTCACCCTTTTGGTTAACCATAATGAAGTTTTCAGGCGGAGTTTGCAAGCCAGTGAAAAGTTCCCCGGTTACCGGGTCAGAAACTGGCATGAGTTGGATGAAGCCCATCCCCGTCAAAGCAGCGCCGGCTTCCTGGCCCAAGGCAATCCCGTCACCGGTAATAGCTGGTGAGTTGGTCGTAGCGATGTCGTCAGCGATTTCAGTCCAGTAAGTGTTGTACTTTTGCACCATCTTGGTGTTGGCCCCGAAACCACCGGCCGCCAAAATAACGCTCTTAGCGTGGACAGTTACCTTTGAGCCGTCAGTCTTTTCCGCGATCACACCGGTCACCTTGCCACCTTCAATGATCAAGTGCTTTGCCCGGGTTTCAGTCAAAACGGTTGCCCCATGCTGCTTAACCCAGTCGCCCAAAACGTGAATGAAGGCAAAGCCCATTGGTTCAACCGGCTTGTGGCCTCTGCGCCATAAAGCACCAACTGGCATGGTTACGTCGCTGCGGTCAAACTTCACACCCAAGTCGGTCAGCCAGTTAACTGAGTCCAGGACATTGTTGACCAAGGTCGTTACCAGTTCATACTTGCCGTGGATTTCGTTGCCCTTGAGGTCCACCCGCTTGCCGCCGAGGTAGGTTTGAATTTCGTGCAGCAGGACTGAGTCGAAAAGGTAGTCTTCACCTGAGTCAAGGTAGGCCTTGATCTGGTCACGCAGCTTTTCGAAGTCTGCCACGTATTCCGGGTCGATTTCGCTGGTTGGCGTTTCAGCCAGTTCCTGCAAGGTTTCCTTTTCACCTGGCAGGGCCTTGAAGCCCTTTTGCCAGTCTGGTTCAGCCGCGTTCATTGGACCGCCGGCCCGGGCAGTGTTGCCGCCCAGTTGCGGGAACTTTTCCAGAATAACAACTTTCTTATCATGCTGCAGAGACCGGGTAGCAGCGGCTAAACCAGCCCCGCCGGCACCGATGACAACCACGTCAGTGTCGTATTCTTCATCCTTGGCGGCTGAGGAAGCCGGCTTGTCCCGCTTCTTCCATTCTTCAGCATCCCCGCCGGCTTCATTGATCGCTTCAGCAACCCCGTCGATCACCCCTTGTGAGGAGATTGAAGCCCCGGAAACAGCGTCGACATTCAAGGTTTGCCCGTCGATGATAGCCTTTGGCAGGCGCTTGAAGACTTCATCAGCGATCCCGCTGGTTTCACCCGCTGAGTCAACCGTGATGTTCGCCACCTTGTCGTTTTCAATGGTGACTTCCATCGGCATGAATGATGAACCGTGGCCCTTGGCCTTAACCCTATAAGTACCTGATTTCATTGACATGATTTTACTCCTTTTTCTTTGTTAGCGTTTTCTTTACTTGATAGCTTAATTCTAATATTATTCCTGGAAAAAATGAACGACTTTAAATATTATCAGTCAATAACATTTGTGTTATCGTAAAAACGAAACTTTTTAACAGAGGAGAAAAAAGAAAATGAACGATCCCGACATCATGCTCAACTACCTGGAAACCCTGCTCAAGGAAAGCAACTTCACCCGGGCCGCCGAACACCTCTACATCTCCCAGCCCTACTTGACCCAGCTGATCAAGCGGGTGGAGAAAAAACTGGGGACCACCATCATCAACCGGGACAAGGTTCCCTTTACCCTGACTGAATCCGGCCAGATCTACTACCAGTATTTGGAAAACATTTCCGCCCAGCGCCACCAGCTGGCCAACGCCCTGGAGCGCTTCAGCAACCAACAGGAAGAAGTCATCCGGATCGCCATTCTGGAAAGCCTGGGCACCTTCCTTTTGCCTAAGATCCTGCCTGCCTTTTTGGCAAAACACCCCCAGGTCAAGATCCAGATCGCTGAAGGCTTCCCCCACACCAGCGAAGACCGGCTGCTGGGCGGGGATGTTGACTGCTATATGGGGCAGACGCCGGAAACCGTCGCGCAAGGAATTGATACTTATATCAACGGCGGGGAGGTCTACTATATCGTGATTCCGGAAAATTCCAAGTTCTATCTCAAAGACCACTTTATCCTGGATCCGGCTGATTATGATCCCAAGGAGCTGCTCCAGCAGCCTTTTGTCTTAAGCAACGGGGAATCCGCCATCCGCCACCAGGTCAACGGTTTATTTCATTACTTCCGCGTGCAGCCAAATATCCGGATGACCTCCAACAGCGTTATCACGGCCACCAACCTTGCCGTCAACGGGGTCGGCTTCACGATCTCCTCAGCCAGTATCTTGAAGCGGCTGGAGCACCTGCCAATCAATCTCTACCCCCTTGACCCCCGCCAGATCAAGCTTACCTACTTCATCGGGGTCCGGTGCGGGGCTGACCTTTCACCGGCCTTAAAAGACCTGGTCGAGGCCTTCCAAGCGGCCGAGCTGCAGGAAAAGATCAGATAATTTTGCCAAAAATAAAGCGGACAAGTTTGCCTTGTCCGCTTTTCTTACGCCTTAGCGACGATTTCCTTAATGTAGTCAACCGGCATTTCCTTGCCAGTCGAGAGCTTGAAGGACTCTGCCCCCTGGCCGACTACCATACCCAGCCCGTTATAGATATGCTTGACACCAGCCTCTTTGGCGATCCGCATCAGCTTGGTCTCCCGCTGAAGTGTCCTACAATTGTTAGACATAGACATCTAATGATTGTAGGGCACTTCATTTGATACGGGAGCTCTTTTTTAGAAAAGCATTTCTCTTAGCTGATTAGTGCAATTCCAAGTGATTTTCAGCGTTTCTCAAGTCTTCGATTGACAATTGGCCAGGTGCTGAAGTCTTACCAACAGCACCGAATGACAGGCAGGAGCCAAAGACTTGGCCGGCAATCCGGCTGACCTTGCCCAGGTCGGCCATTGCCATGGTGATGATTGGGTTGGCAAGAGCCTTGTGGGCGTCATTAGTAGCACTGAGCGGGGTCACAACGTCGTCAGCGCTGTGCGGCATGCAGGCAAGTTTTGGCACGTCAGCGCCCAAGTCAGCCATCTTCTTCAAACGGAATTCGATGACATCCTTGGCTGGCACCTTTTCAAAGTCGTGGTTGCTCATGATAACTACCACATTGTAGTTATGAGCCTGCTTAACCAGGTCCTTGACTCTTTCTTCATCGTGGAAAAGTTCAATGTCGACCGCGTCACCCAAACGGTTGGTTACTACAGTAGCCACCAGGTCCAGGTATTCGTCTTCACCAAGTTCCAGGACGCCGCCTTCATTCTTGGTTCTGAAAGTAACCAGGATTGGCAGTTCGCCAACTAAGTCCCGCAAAGTCTTGGCCGTCCTTCTTTAAGGCCCGCAGCCAGCCCATGCCGTCAGCGGTGTAGCCGGTCAAAACGCCGTGTTCGTTGACGATAGTGTTTACCGCGTCACACATTTGTGAAGTCTTGTTCAGCTTGTCAAGGTAAGGGATGACCTTCTTCTTGTTAGGCATTGAAACATTTGACCCCCGCATGTCCAGAGTCCGGATAGCGTCGATAGCGCCTGGAAGCTTTTCGCTGTCGATTTCAAAGCAAAGGTAAGCCCCGTCCAAGCCCAACTTGGCAAAAGCGTTGTTGTGCATGGTTGGTGACATGGTGTGGCAGATTGGGTAAGCCATCAAACCGACCAAAATCGTGTGCCCGTCAAGCCAGCCGGTGATTGGGCCGTTAACGCCTTGAATCTTCGTTTCTTCGATCTCGTTGTTTCTTTCGTCTGCCATTTCTGGAATCTCCTTTAAGCTTTTTCAACAAGTTACATTTTTCTCAATTCACTGTTATGTTATCGTTTTCACTCTTCGTGATAAATAAGGCAAAGCGAAATTATTGATAAAAGCATTTTATTAATTTTAGATTAACGGTACACTGTAGGTATGGAAACCTGTTGTGCATTATTTGGAGGCAAATATGAACATTCGACATTTACGTTTCTTCGTCGAACTGGCGAAAACGGAACACATGGCCAAGACGGCCGAAAAGCTGGGCATCTCCCAGCCTTCCCTCTCCTACGCCATCAGCAGCATTGAGGATGAGCTCGGCGTACCCCTGTTTGAAAAAAAGGGCCGGAACATCCGCTTGACCAACTATGGCAAGATCTACCTGGAATACGCCAAGAGCGGCTTGAGCAACCTGGACCGGGGCGGCGAGTACATTGCTGAATTGCTGGACGTCAACCGGGGTCATATCAGGGTTGGCTTCACCTTTACCATGGGCCAGGACCTGATTCCCCAGCTGATCTGCAAGTTCAAGCAGGAAAAAGACACCAAAGACATCACTTTCTCCTTCGTACAGGGAACCACTGACGATTTGGTGAACCAGCTGGTCAATGACGAACTGGATTTGGTCATCTCCTCAGCTCCTGACCTGCCTGGCCTGGAAGACAAGGTCGACATCTCCCATCTGGTTGACCAGGAAATGCTGGCTGTCGTTCCCTTTTCCAATCCTTTAGCCAAAAAGGACTCTGTCTCCCTGGCTGATTTGGCCAAGTACCCGATGATCTACTATAGCAAAAGCAGCGGCCTGCGCCCCCGTCTGGACAAGATGTTCGCTGAAGCCGGCGTCAAGCCGAAAATCATCATGGAGTCCATGGAAGACCATACCATCATCGGCTTCGTTCACTGGGGCTACGGGGTAGCCATCGTGCCCCACCTGCCCCAGCTGGACCCGCGGACGGTCAAGCTCTTGCACATTGATGAAAATGTCGGCGTTCACCCGATTTTTGTCGTGAAAAAGTCCGACCACTTCCTGACCCCGGCCGTAACCAGATTCGAACAATTTATCAAATCCTACTGCCGGAAGCATTACAATAACGAATATAAGTTCGCTTAAGAAGAAAAAGCCCAAGCATCAGCTTGGGCTTTTTTAGCAAGTTTTTGTAAGGAAGAAGGTTCCCGCGGCCAAAAAGGGCAAAGTGTATATTTTCATATAGCTTATTTTGTGCCCGGGAGAAAATTTGTGAAAAGTTGCTTCTAGCTTAGGAGCCGGAGCATGACTGGCGCTGGTAACAACGTCAACGGCGTAGTTGTTGGCATTGTCAGCAGCTGCCGTACCAGCCACGAAACCGGAAGCGTAGGACCAGGAGTTCATCATTGACGGCATTGAGTCCTTGCCGTTGGCCCCGCCAACCAGTTCGCCGACAGCGTAGAAGTTGGCAACGGGCAAAGTCTATGCCGTTAATATCGGCACCCTCCTTTTCCTCCTGATCAACGGGCCGATGATTGCCCTGGCTGGCCAGCATCTTTGGCATAATCTCCACCACAATATTACCCTGCCGAAGGCCATCAGCGACCGGGCTGAGTAATTAAATAACGATTGTTTTGCAAGAGCCCTTGACAATCTTAAGAAAAACGCAAACAATTGTTACCGATACAAAATAAGTAATGTCCGTGAGCATTAATTTTGGAGGTACAAGTTAATAATGGATAATACCAGCTCAATGTCCACTAACCAAAAGTGGGTTTTGGCCTCCATGTCTTCCGGCTTCCTGCTGGAAAACATGGACGTCATGTTCCTGTCTTTCTCCCTGTCGGAAATCATCGCGCAGATGCACATCAGCTCCGCGGCCGGCGGCTGGATCGGAACCTTTACCAACCTCGGAATGTTCTTCGGTGGCGCGCTCTTTGGGCTGCTAGGAGATCGTATCGGCCGGGTCAAGACTTTCAGCTATACGATCTTTCTTTTTGCCATCGCGACTGGCTTAACCTACTTTGCCCACAACATCACCGCCCTTTACGCTCTCCGCTTCTTAGCCGGGATCGGGGCCGGCGGTGAATACGGGGTCGGAATTGCCTTGATCGCGGAAAACTTCCAGACTAATCAAATCGGCCGGGCCAGCTCGGTGGCGGCCGTGGGTGGCCAAATCGGCTCTATCGTGGCCGCTCTTCTGGCCGCCTGGATCATTCCGGCTTACGGCTGGAACACCCTCTTCCTCTTTGGGGTAGTGCCGGTTGTCTTGACCTACTTTGTCCGCCGCAACGTCAAGGAAAGCGACGAATTTTTGGCCGCTCACAAGAAGGCGGAAGAAACGAGTGAAAAGATCTCCTTCGGCCGCTTGTTTGAGACGCCCCGCCTGGCTTTGCAGACCCTGGGCTTGATGCTGATGACGATCGTGCAGATTGCCGGCTACTTTGGCTTGATGAACTGGCTGCCGTCAATCGTGCAGAAGAAGCAGGGCCTGTCAGTTTCCGGCTCTTCTTACTGGATGATCGCTACTATCATCGGGATGAGCCTTGGGATGATGGTCTTCGGGACGATCATGGACAAGATCGGTCCCCGCTGGGCCTTCGGCATCTTCCTTTTGGGCAGTGCGGTCGTGGTCTTTGCCATCGTCAACGTGACCAGCTACTGGGCCATGCTTTTGGCCGGAGCCTTGACCGGCTTCTTCTCCAACGGGATGTTTGGCGGCTACGGGGCGGTAATCAGCCAGCTCTACCCGACTGAAATCCGGTCCACGGCTAACAACTTGATCATGAACACCGGCCGGGCCATCGGGGGCTTCTCTTCCGTCATCATCGGCGCCTTGATGGACCACTACAACCTGTACGTGGTTATGGGCTTCTTGTCCGCCCTCTACATCATCAGCTTCCTGGTCATGATCAGCCTGCCAGGCCTTAGGGAAATCCAGGCCAAGAAGCGGGCAGCTTAAGGCTGGAAAGACAAAAGCAAAAAAACCAGCAAACTAAAAAACAAGATTTAAATATTTACCATGTCACGGCTTCAGCTCTGCTGGAGTCGTTTTTCTTTAGCTAGCTATTTTTTCTGAAAGTTAACCAAGTCACAAGCTTAATTTTTTGCAGTTCTCATTTTTCTCCAACCGCTTACAAATAGCTCACTTTTTTAATAATCAAAAAAGTGAGCTATTTTTTTGATTATTAGCATAAACCGTAGTACTATATTTTTCGAAAGTTATGCGGCTAGTTATTTTTCTCATTTTTTCTCCTTCAGTCGTTATAATTTTCGGTACTACTGACAGGTGGCGATCCGAGCATGCCACCGGTTGGTGTAGCTCTTAACAGGTTCATGAGCAGCCCAGTTGCCATGCTTTTGCTTTTCTATTATGTTACTTGTTTTTTATAGGCAAGGGCCGGCTCTGAACTCAGATATGTATTTCAACATTTTTCGGTTCCTGTCTCTTACAGACAGACAAACTTATTTTTCCTTACTCATCACATGCGGCGCCTCTACGCCTATCACTAACAGGCGTCGCCAAGCAAACTACTTTGTCGTAGCAAGCTTAAGTTTCATCACATCACATCACATCACATTTCTAAGAAACGCAGTCCTCTGGGCCGCGTTTTTTATTTTCCGGGAAATTTTCCAGCTAATTCAGTTATAATATGGTTAGCTAATTTCCTTGAAGGAGGATTAAATAATGAGCGGAAAAGTCCTGCTGGTTGGCGACGGTGCTGTCGGTTCCAACTTTGCCAACGATTTATTGCAAACAACGCGGGTGGATGAACTGGTCATCTGCGACTTGAATAAAGACCGGGCTGCGGGCGACTGCCTGGACCTGGAAGACCTGACCTACTTTACGGGCCAGACCAAGCTGAGAGCTGGTGACTACAGCGACGCGGCTGACGCCGACGTGGTAGTTATCACGGCCGGCGTGCCCCGCAAGCCTGGTGAAAGCCGGCTTGACTTGATCAAGAAGAATGAAGCCATCTTGCGGAGCATCGTTGATCCAATCGTAGCTTCCGGCTTCAGCGGCATCTTCGTCGTTTCCGCCAACCCGGTTGACATCTTGACCACTTTGACCCAGAAGCTGTCCGGCTTCCCAAAGAAGCGGGTCATCGGGACCGGGACTTCCCTGGACTCAGCTCGTTTGCGGGTAGAACTGGCCAAGCGGTTGCAAGTGCCAATTGAATCAGTCAACGCCTGGGTTCTGGGTGAACATGGCGACAGCAGCTTTGAGAACTTCTCAAGTGCCGTGGTCAACGGCAAGCCCTTGCTTGACTATCCGGGCATGACTAAAGAAGCCTTGGATGAGATTGAAGCCCACGTCCGGGAAAAGGGCGGCGAGATCATCGGCAAAAAGGGCGCGACCTACTATGGCGTGGCCATGATGCTGGCCAAGATCGTGGCGGCCATTTTGGAAAACAACGACTTGGCCCTGCCTCTTTCCGCGCCATTGCACGGCGAATACGGGATCAAGGATGAGATCTATCTGGGCACCCTGGCCATCATCAACGGGCAAGGAATCAGCCACGTGCTGGAATTGCCGTTAAATGACAGCGAATTGGCCAAGATGCAGGCCTCAGCCGCGACGATGAAGGCAACCCTGGACTCTTTAGAATAAACAAAATAAGCACCAGACTTTAAAAGTCTGGTGCTTTTTCTATATTCAAAATTACAGAACCATCTTAACGGCGCCGTACATACCGGCATCGTTGCCCAGTTGGGCCAGGGCGAATTCAGTACCTTCAGAAGCGTGGAAGGCCGCGTCAACGAAGTGCTTTTGCACAGTGTCAAGCAAGATTTGACCAGCCTTGGAGACCCCGCCGCCGATAACGTAGACTTCTGGGTCAAAGACGCAGGAGATGGAAGCCAGGGCAGTGCCCAAAGTTTCGCCGACAAAGTCGACGATTTCCAAAGCCAGCTTGTCGCCTTCCTTAGCCGCGTCAAAGACTGCCTTGGCGTCAAGCTGGCCTACCCCGCGCAGGCTTGATTCTTCGCTGCTTTCAGCCAGAAGTTCCTCGGCCTTGCGGGCAATGCCAGTAGCGGAAGCGTATTGTTCCAGGTGGCCCTTCTTGCCGCAGCCGCAGAGCTGGGTTTCATCCTTGTTGACCAGCATGTGGCCGATTTCCCCGGCAGCCCCAAAGGCACCAGCGACGATCTTGCCTTCAGAGATGATCCCGCCGCCGACACCGGTACCCAGGGTAACCATGACAACATTTTGGTGGCTTTCACCACCACCTTGCCACATTTCACCCAAAGCAGCAGCGTTGGCGTCATTGGCTACCTTGACTTCGTCCAGGCCAGTCAGCTTGCGGACCTTTTCAGCCACGTTGAAGACGCCCCAGCCCAGGTTGACGCAGCGGTTAACGATTTCGTCGTCCAGGATTGGACCTGGCACGTCGATGCCGATCCCGGCTACTTCTTCCTTAGGAATGTCCAGTTCCTTCAGCTTGTCGTTCAGAGAAGCTGCGATGTCAGGCAGGATCTTAGCCCCGTTGCCTTCTTTTCTGGTTGGGATTTCCCACTTTTGGGACAATTCACCGTTGGTTTCAAACAAACCAATCTTTACAGTGGTACCACCGATGTCAACACCAAATGCATATTTCTTCAAAGTAGTTGCCTCATTTCTTCAATGTTCTCTTTTTGCTAGTCCTATTATAAAGAAGAATTTGGCTTTTCGAAAGCGCTTCGGCTGACTTTTTGAAAAAATTATCAGACTTGTGACATTTTTTCCAAATATCAAAAAGATGCCCCGCGCAAGGAGGCATCCCTATTGATTATTCAGCGTCTGGCCAAACTTCCTTAGCCGTGTCGATGACCAGCTTGATCTTGGCCCATTGTTCTTCATCAGTCAAGTGGTTGCCTTCTTCAGTTGAGGCAAAGCCGCACTGGGTGCTGAGAGCGGTAGTAGCCAATGGGTGGTACTGGCCAGCTTCCTTGATCCGGGCCTTCAAAGCTTCCGGGTCTTCCAATTCCGGCTTCTTGCTGGTTACCAGGCCCAAAACAACTACCTTGTCGGCTGGCACTTCAGCTAAAGGAGCGAAGTCGCCTGACCGGTCATCGTCAAATTCCAGGTAGAAGGCCTCCACCCCTTTTTCCTTGAAGACATAAGGAGCAGCTGGGCCGTAGCCGCCTTCTGAAGCCCAAGTTGAGTCGTAGTTGCCCCGGCAGATGTGGGTCGTGATCCGCAAGTCTTCTGGCAGGTCAACCAAGGCATTTTCATTGATTTCCTTGTAAAGCTGCAGGATTTCTTCACGCTTAAGGTGTCCTTCGTCAAAAGCATGCCAGAAGCTGTCGTTGACCAAAACGCCCCAAGTACAGTCGTCCAGCTTGATGTCGCGGGCACCGTGCTTGTACAAGTCCAAAATCAACTCCCGGTAGACCTTGGAAACGTCCTTAGCCAGTTCTGCCCGGTCTGGGTAAACGGCATCAGTAGCCGCGATCAATTCATCGTTGCGGCAGATCAGTTCACAGTAGAGCTGAGCCGGGGCTGGGATACTCTGCCGGGCTTCAACGCCAGCTGCATCCGCCAAAGGCTTGAGGAAGTCGAAAGCTGCCACGTCCGGGTGGCCGGCTTCATAAGTCAATTTGCCAACCAACTTGGCCGCGTCTGGCCGGGTTTCTTCATCACGGAAGAAGTAGCCATGCTCAGCCCGTACATGTTCTACCCCGCCAAAGCCCCAAAAAGTGTCCAAGTGCCAATAGCTGCGGCGGAATTCCCCATCAGAAACTACCTTTAAGCCGGCAGCGACTTCTTTTTGCACCAGGTCCTTGATTTCCTGATCTTCTACGGCCGTAAGCTCAGCCTGGCTGATTTCGCCGCGGTCAAATTTTTCCCGGGCTTCCTTTAATGCTGCTGGACGCAAGAAACTGCCGACAATATCGTAACGTGGAAATGACATCTGAATTACCTCCGAAGTTTTTAAATCGTATTTTTAATTTGCTCTTAATGCTTGTTATTATAGCCAGATCTCGTTATGATTGAAAATAGCTATTTTTATCGTGTATCGATAGATTTAAACTATGGAGGTTCAAGCATGCGCATCCAGCAACTGCTCTATCTGCAAAAAGTCGTCGCCCTCGGCAACATGACCGAGGCAGCCAAAGAACTTTTCATCGCCCAGCCCACCCTGTCCAGCGCCATCAAGCAGCTGGAAAAAGAAATGGGGATCACCATCCTGATCCGGGGCAAAAAAGGGGTTAGCTTAACCGAAGATGGCCGGGAGTTCATGCAATACGCCCAGCAGATCCTGGACCAGGTCCAGCTCTTGGAGCGCCGCTATGGCGACCAGTCCAGCGCGCCGAAGATTTTTTCCGTGGCGGCCCAGCACTATGCTTTCGCCGTTGACGCCTTCGTCCAGCTGTTAAAAGAAATCGGCCAGAGCGACTACCAAGCCAGCCTCAAAGAGATGCGGACCTATGAAGTCATCGAAGACGTGGCCAACCTCCACAGCGAGATCGGCATTGTCTACCTCAGCCGCTACAACCGCCAGGTCATGGAAAACAGCTTCCAGGAAAAGGAACTCAGCTTTATGCCCCTCTTTAAGGCCCACCCCCACGTCTTTTTATACAGAAACCATCCCCTAGCCGGCAAAAAATCTATCTCCTTAGCAGACCTCTTGCCCTACCCCAAGCTCAGCTACGACCAGGGCCAGCACAATTCCTTCTATTACTGGGAAGAAACCCTGGCTGACCAGCATTCCCCAAAATCCATTATTGTCAGTGACCGGGCTACCCTGTTTAACCTGGCAATCGGCTTAAACGGCTATACCATCTCTTCAGGGATCATCAACGCTGACTTAAACGGGGACGACATCATCGCCCGGCCTTTGATCAGCGACGAATACATTGAAATCGGCTACCTGACCAACCGTCTGCACCAGCTTTCTTCCATTGGGCAAAAGTACCTGGGCTACTTAAGGGAAAGCATTGAAAAGAATGCCTAGCGCTAACTTAATTTATTTCTAATAAGGATCAGCTGCTTTTTTCTTAAAAACCCCGTCTCCGCTTAATTTTAATAACTTTGCGGCCTATACAAGGTTTGCCAAACGGCTATTTTGTAGTAAAATTAAAAGATATAAACGGGCTTAGCGCTTAGCTTTGAACCAGATAAATTTTAACTTAGCATTAATCAAGCATTTTTTCAGCTCGGAAGAAATGCCTATACTGGAGGTTTAGACAACTATGGGTTGGATACTTTTATTATTGGTCATCATCATCGGCGTTGGTACTTACATCAACTCCCGCAATGAAAAGAAGAAGCAATCCCAGCTGTGGGCACAGCGTCAAAAGGACAGCAATGTTCCGCCAATGCCGATCACCATTCTGGAGACCGTTGATGGCGCAAGCAAGCTGGTTGTCAAGAACGACTCAAGCGTCTACTTTACCCAATATGAAAAGGGCAAGGCTCCTTGGCCAGGTGGCGTTGAAAACTTCAGCGTATACTACGACAAGGATACTAAGCACTTGTTGATCTTGTCATTGGTACAAGAAAACGACAACATCGACTTTGGTGAAGTTGACCCTGAAGCAACCGAAAAGTTCCTGGCTGTCTTCCAAAGCGTTGGCGGTCACCTGGCTCAGCACTACGAATTGCTGACCTTGAACAAGGTTGACTCCAGCGACCTCAACCTGGCAGTCAAGTCCTTCCCGGCCAAGGTTTACTTCTACACTGAAAAGTCAGTAATTGACGGCAAGAAGCGCCTGTACTTCTCACCAGACCCGACTTCAACTGCCTACAAGCTTTTGGGCGTGGCAGTCAGCGATGGCAGCAATGGTGAAAAGAGCGTCGAACTTAGCCTGGAAACCTTCAAGGGCGTTAAGTATTCAATCTACACCACCCTGTCAGAAGCCGGCGTGAAGGACCTGCAGGAAAACTTCGCTTAATTAAAGCAGAATATTATCAACCGGTCTCCAACTTATTTGGAGACCGCTTTTTTACACATATCAGATTAAAGGAAAATTAGATGACTGAAATTTTTGAAAACAGCCAATTGCAATTTGCACAAGTCCTTACCCAAGTAGCGTCTTACGCCAAGTCCCCCGAAGCCAGAAACTTGCTTCTGCAGGCCCAGCCATTGACCAAACCGGCAGCTGTTACCCACTTGCTCGATGAAACAGAAGAAGGTACGCGGCTCTTAGAGCGGAGCTTGCAGCTGCCGTTTGTTTCTTCAGATTCCCTTTTGCCATTGATCAATCGCGCTCAGAAGGGGCTCCTTCTATCAGCAGATGATTTGGAAAAAGTTGCTGATTATCTCCGGGTCTGTGAATTGCTGCAACGCTTTTTGTACAGAGAAAAAGATCTGGTTCCAATCCTTAATTCCTATGGTGAAGAACTCCAGCTTTTTCCAAAACTAGTTGAACAGATCTATCAGTCAATAGAACATGGTCAAGTTGCCGACAGCGCTGACCGCGACTTACGGCGGCTGCGGCGGCAAGAACAGGAACTAAGCCAGGAAATAAAAGATACGGCTGGTAAGCTGCTGCAAAGCAAGAAAGTCAGCCAAAGTTTGCAAGAACAGCGGCTAGTAGAAAAAGATGGTCACTTGACTCTGCCCGTCAAAAGCAGCTTTAAAAAGACAATCGCTGGACGAATCATCGCTTATTCAGCCAATGGACAGACGGCCTTCATTCTTCCACGCAAACTGGACCAGCTGAGCAGCGAAAAGATTGCTGTCAAGGGACAAATTGAAGCTATTGAAGCGATGATCCTCGGACAGCTGACCGCTGCCGTCTATGAAGAAAGCCCCGGCCTATTACGTAACATTGATGTCGTCGCGGCAATTGATCAAATTATGGCCCGGGCGCAATATAGCCGGGAGCTGAATGGCAAGCGGGCCAGATTAAATCAGACAAATCAGCTGCTTTTACGGGGGATGCGGCATCCCCTGCTTAGAAATCCCGTTCCACTTGACCTGGAAATCAAGCCACCAGTTCGTGGCTTGATCATTACTGGACCAAATGCCGGTGGCAAAACAGCCACTTTAAAAAACTGCGGCCTGGCTATCATGATGACAGAGATTGGGCTTTTTCTGCCCAGCCGGGAAATCTGTGATATCCCTGTCAGCCAGCAGATTTTCAGCCAAATTGGTGACCAACAGGACCTAGATAACTCCCTGTCGACCTTCTCAGCAGAAATGACCAATATTGCCAAAATTGTCACTCACGCTCAAAGCCGCAGTCTAGTTTTGCTCGATGAACTGGGTAGTGGCACTGACCCCGATGAAGGAGCTGCTATTGCTATTTCCGTCTTGCAAGCCCTGCAACTTAAGGGCTGCTTGGTTTTAGCCACGACCCACTACAGCAGAATTAAAGATTATGCTGTTAAGCATCCTAATTACCGGACCGCGTCAATGGACTTCAATGCCGACACCCTCACCCCAACCTACCGTCTGCTCTTAGACCAAGTCGGTCAGAGCCGGGCTTTTTGGATTGCTCAAAAAGTAGGGATGCCAAAAGAAATTATCGACCAGGCGCAAAAAGTTTTAGCCGGTCAATTGCCACTCAGCAGCAGTACAGTCGTTTTGAAAGAAAAAGCTACTAGCAAAATAGTCAAAACACATTTTTGCAAAGGAGACGTGGTCTACGCGGGCAATCTGGAAAGAGAGGGTATTTTCTACGCCTTAGAAGCAAACCAAACCTTGGCAAAAATTTTCGTCAACAAACAATTTTCTGTCGTTCCCGTTAAACGGTTAAAATTACGGCGAAAAGCTGCCGACCTTTATCCAGAGGGCTATAACCTGGACCTGCTCTTTATAAGCGACTGGCAAGAATATAAATTTAACAAGGACTTGAACCGCGGGAGCAAAAAAGCTTATAAGAAATTAGTAAAGTATGAGCAAGAAGTGAAAAGTAATAGCAGTAAAAATAGTTAATGTTTTCAAAAAAAAAAAAAAAAGCTTATAAGAAATTAGTAAAGTATGAGCAAGAAGTGAAAAGTAATAGCAGTAAAAATAGTTAATGTTTTCTGCTTATACCAGTTGACTAAGTAATAGAATTAGACTAAAATTACTAATAAATGATAAGAAAGTGATAACAATGGATTTGGAGAAAATGATTGAAGATTTAGACAACAACACGATTTCTTATTTTTCAGATATCGTGCTTTCATGGAATCACAATGTAATTACTAAGGGAAGAGCATGAAATTTGAATCATTTTTAAGTTCTTTCAAGTCAGGAGATTCTTCATGGCAAGAATCTCCTGTTTTGTTTGAAAGAATACAATACGCAAAAGAAACAGTTTTACAAAACAAACCCGCTCACAGCAGAAGTCTAAAAGCACCTGAGTTCTTAACAGACTTCGGACTGCGCAAATCGACATCACAATTCTACTTTATTGAACAAGTCAGTAAAAAGCTTGGGATAACTTTACCAACCGAAGAAGAGATCGTAGCCCAGCTCATGACAATTGACATCTCCGACCTGGCAACTTGGATTGACTCTATCGTAATGATCCTCGGCTACTATTCGTCTTGTCACTCCGTGGTCACAATCCGGCAAGATGAATTATGTCAGATAGATTCCCCAGCCGATTTGGTAAAACTCGCTACGCTTTGCGGTATTGAGAGAGATGCAAGCTTAGCAGAAATAATTTTTAACTTAGCTTTAGATAAAGCAGAGGACCCTGAAATTCAAAGACTGATACTTCATCGCTTGTGCGTCTTAAAACTAAAACGTACTAATAATACTGAGGATTTTTATAAGACGATGTCAGTCTTGACCTCTAAAATGATTCTTCAAGATCAAACCGAGGAATCTTTAGTTCTTATTGACAACTTACTTGCGCTAGCTCTAATTTCTACCACCGATAATCACTATCAGCATCTGCAAGACGCCCGTCTCCTGCTGCTTAGTGCCAGTACAATTCTAAACAGCTGTATTACAACAAGCGATGCTGCCAACACTACATTGATTTCTGAGCTTGTTCGTTACTATAGTCAAATTTCAATTAATCAAGTTCAATTGGAACTGGAGTTGCAAAACTATGATCTTGCCAAAAAACTCATAAAAAACAGCATCAAACTGACTTCCGCGTATAACAGTGAGTATTTAGCTGAAGAACTTGCTACAGCTGCTTATATCGACTACAAGATCGAAGATTTCTCACTTGCCATATCTGGAAGCATTGATGCTCTATCAGAATACCGCCAGTTGGGCGATGTTCTAGGTATAAAAAGAATGAAACAAATCTTAGCAGCCTCTCTAGCAAAACTAGGTCTAAAAAAAGAGGCCGAAACCGTTATGCAACTCATATCGCAAGATCCTTTAGGAGAAAAAGACTACACGATTTTTGCCCATGACTTTACGTAAACTAATCAACAGCAACCGGGGCCGCTTCGCCATTATCTTTGCCCTGCTGGTCATGACCCAGGTCATCGACGTTGCTTCAACTTACCTGTTCTCGCCAATGGTCAACCAAGTTTCCGCCGGCCGTTTTAACATTTTTTGCAGCCTGCTTCTGATTCAGTTTGCCCTGGCCTTAGTCCTAAACTTTGCTTTCAACGGGGCCAACTACCTCTTCAGCAAGCAGACCCAGCAGTATCTGCACGGCGTCAGAGACAGACTGGCTGACCACTATTACCAACAGCCTGCCGGCCTCTCCGAGATGACCAACCATTTTAGCCAAGACCTTGACACTTTGACTTACGATTACGCTACTGTTCTCTTTTACTTGATCTGTGACGTTATCAACGCGCTTATGGTTGCCGCCAGCCTCTTGTCTTTTCACTGGCTCCTGCTCCTGGCCAGCCTCTTAACTACCGTGACTTCCTTCGCGATTGCCCGCTTACTGGAAAAATACAGCAACCAGGCCACCGATCAATTGTCTGCCGCTAGTCAGCACTTTTTAGCGACTATCGCCCAATGGACTGCCGGCCTGGCAGAACTTCGCCGTTACTTTGCCAAAGGCCCTTATCAAAAAGCCCTGCTTAAGTCCGGCCAAGAGCTGGCCGACCGGCAAGTCAGCCGCCGCAAGATCAACAGCCAGATCCAGTGCCTGCAAAGCCTTAGCAACGCCTTAGGCACAGTCAGCATCCCCCTCATCGCCGGCTTCCTCTTCTTTAAAGGACAAATGTCCTTAGGTGGCGTTATCACGTCTGGTTATTTCGCCAGCAGTATTTTTTCCGTCCTGGAAAACATCGCCGGCAGCTATTCTTATCTAAATTCGACCAAAAGCCTGCGCCAGCAGCTTAGCCGCCTGCAGGAAAGCAAGAAAAATGACAATCTGCAGCCGGTCAACCGGATGGCCCAAATCGAGATCAAACAAGTCTCCCTGACCCACGGCAAGCAGCTTTTGTCCTACCCCGATTTGACCATCCATGCTGGTGAAAAAATCCTTATCACTGGCGACAGCGGCAGCGGTAAAAGCACCCTTTTAAAACTGCTTTTAGGCAATTTACAATCTGAAAAAGGCCAGATCATCTTTAAAGACGCTGCTGGCCAGGCTTTCCAGCCGGACCCTTACTCAATCGGCTACCAGGCCCAGGACCTGGTCCTGTTCCCCGCGACTTTGGCGGAAAACGTGACCATGCATACCCCTGGCCTAAGTGCTGATCCAAAAGATTACCTGAAAACAGTCGGCCTCCAGCTTGATCTCCAGCGCCAGATTACCCCAGACGATTTGACTCTGTCCGGCGGTCAAAAGCAAAAACTGGCTCTTGCCCGGACTTTAAGCCATGGCTTTCCCCTGCTTTTGCTGGATGAGTCACTGAGCGCGGTTGACCGGGCCGGCCAGGATCAGATCTTGCGGACCCTTTGTCAATTGCCAGCAACCGTCATTTTCGTTGCCCACAATTTAAGCCCTGAACAAAAAGCCCGCTTTGACCGGGAAATCAGCTTAGCTAAGAGGGAGCATGTATGACTTTTAAAGAATTTTACCTCCGCAAGCCAGTCAAAAGCAGCCTGCTCTTCTTGGCCTCGGCTTTAAGTTCCTTGCTGCTGGTCGGGTCTTCTTACGCCTTAACTTTGGAATTCAATGCTTTAAGAAACCGGCAGCCCGTGCTTTTTGCCCAAATGCTGGCCTTGCAGCTGGCCTGCCTGGTCTTCAGTGCCCTGCTCACCTACTATGGCAACCTGTCCCTGGAACAGCTGATCCAAAGCTACCTGCAGCAGATCCGGCAAGAGCTTGCCCTGCATATATTCAATGATGGCCAAGCACACGATCCAGCCCAGGCGCAAAACCAGCTGCTTAAGGAAGGGGACTTGCTGACTGTCAGCTACCTGCGCAATATTTACAGCAGCTTTAAGGCCGGCATGACTGTCCTGGCTTCTGGCGGTGCCCTGCTCAGTTTTCACTGGAGCCTCTTCATCGCCTGCCTCATCTTTGCCTTGGTGCAGATCTCCCTTCCCCGCCTGCTGGACCGCCAGCTCAACCACGCCAATCAAAGACTGGCCACGCAGAACCAGGCCTATCTCAAGGTTCTTGGCGACTGGCTGCTCGGCCTTGGCGACTTGCACCGCTGCCTGTCCTTGGCCTGGTTTAAGGAAAAAGCCGGCCTGGCCGCCAAAGAACTGGAAGATGCCCATGTGCACAAAAGCGCCGTCTCTGCTCGCTTGGATTACCTCAATCAGCTGGCATATTCTCTTGGCAGCAGCCTGATCCTGCTCTTGACTGCCTTTCTGGTCATCCGACACTGGACGGCTTTTGGCCTGCTCAGCAGCATCGCTTCTTTTAACAGTGACTTTTTTGGCAATCTGCAAAACGCGGCTGACTACTTAGGCGAAATTTCCGGCAGCCGCCAGCTGCGGCAAGACCTGCTTAAGCAAAGAGAAGCCGTCCCGGAGCAAAAAGAGGCTGGCCAAGCGCCAGCGGCTTTTGCCAGCAGTCCTTTAACCGTTGAATTTAACGGCCTCAGCCTGGCTTACCCGGCCATCAAGCTGCAGCCCGGAGAAAAAGTTCTGCTGACCGGCGCCAGCGGCCGGGGGAAAAGTACTTTTTTCAAGCTGCTCTTGGGTGAAGTCAAGGCAGCCAGTGGAGAAATTCACTATCTGGACCAGAAGGGACAGGTCATTCAGCCCAACTTGAGTCAAATCGGCTATCTCCCCCAAGATCCCCAGCTTTTCCCCGGCAGCGTTGCTGAAAACATGACCATGTTCAATCCGGCTTTAAACGATCAAGACTTGCTCCGCCAAACAGCAGACCAGGTGAACTTAAGTGAGGACCTGCGCCTGTGGCCGGCTGGGCTTGATACAAGGGTTGCCGTAGAAGACAGCAATATCTCTGGCGGTCAGCGGCAAAAAATCGTTCTGGCCCGCAGCTATCTTTACCACAGCCAGCTGCTTTTGATCGATGAAGGAACCAGTGCCATTGACCAGGCCGCCACGCGGGAGATTATTGCCCGCTTGCTCAAGACGGATAAAACGATCATGTTTGTCGCCCATAATCTGACCGCGGATAGCCGCCAGCTTTTTGACCGCGAAATTCAACTTGATTAAACTATAAAGGTTCACGCAAGTGAGCCTTTTTTATTCCCCCTATTGCACATTACTACTAGTTCGTGATAGTATATTAACTATAAAAGCGTTTTCTTTATTTCGGCTGTACGAAATAAAAATCGTTGCTTCTCTATATGATAAAAGAATGATAAGGATACTAGCATGACTAATGAAACCAAACTTTTGCAAGCCGTTCAGCAATTGGCAGACAAGGACGTAGCGCCTTTTGACCTGCAGATCGACCGCCAGGCCAAGCTGCCAAACGGCCTTTTCCAGAAGATCGTTGACCTGGGCCTTTTGCGGGCAAAAATCCCTAAGGAATATGGCGGACTGGACGTTTCCGCTCAAACCGCCGGCAAGATCATCAACATCCTGGCCAAGGCCAACGCCAGTGTCGGCGTAATGCTGGAAGGCCACTACAAGAGCTGTGACCAGCTGGCTAAGTACGGCACTGACGCCGCTAAGAAGCGCTACTTTGCCTGGGGTGCCCAAGCCATCCTCGGCTTCTCCAACACTGAACCGGAAGGCGGCTCAGACCCAAGCAAGCACCAGTCCTACGCTGTTGAAAAGGACGGCCGCTGGATCATCAACGGCGACAAGGTCATGATTACCAACGGGACCCTGGCTCAAGTTTACTCAGTCAACGTGAAGACTGGTCCTGACGAATACTCTGTCTTTATCGTGGACAAGGGGATGCCAGGCTTCTCCTTCGGCTATGTTGAAAAGTTCATCGGCCTGCGGGGGATTCCTTGCGGTGAAGTTGTCATGAACCAGATCGAAGTTGGTCCGGAAAACATGCTGGGCAAGCGGGGGCAAGGTTTGGAAATTGCCAACAACGCCCACGATGATGCCCGCTACTTGATGGGGGCCGTTTTGACCGGGATCCAGGAACACGCCCTTGATATTGCCAAAAACTACGCGGCTAAGCGCAAGTCAGGCAATACCCTGCTCAAGGACATGCAAGTTACCCAATACAAGATCAGCAAGATTGCGACCAACAAGGAACTGACCCGTTTGGTTTACGAGGAAGCTGCCCGCCGCAAGGATGCCGGCCTGCCATACATGGAACAATCAGCTATGGCTAAGTGCTTCGGCAGCAAGGCAGCGGTTGAATCCTGTGACTTGACCCTGCAGATCATGGGCGGCTACGGCTACAGCGCTGAATTTTCTCCAGAACACCTGGTAAGAGACGCCAGAGCTATGGAAATCGCTGAAGGCACGATCGAAAAGATGTACACGGAAATCAGCAACGCTGAAATGGCTAATGTACCAAGCCAGGAAGTGGCAAGAAAGCAGGCTGACTTGACTGACCTTGACCAAATCCTGCCGCTTTTGGAAGCAGCCAAGACTCCAGCCGGCGCGGTTGACGCGGTAAGCAGCCCATCACAAGCAGCCGGCCTGCCAAAGGCCAAGATCGTTCTGGCTCTGGGCCGCGGTGCCAACCAGCCGGAAACTATCGCTCTGGCCAAGCAAGTAGCTGAAAAGCTGGGTGCTGAAATCGGGGTTACCAGACCAATGGTCGGCTCAGACTTCAACCGTGGCCAGCAGCTCGGCGTCAACGGCCATAAGATCAAGCCGCAAGTTTTGATCAACCTGGGGATTGCCGGCGCGCCGCAATACACCTTTACTGTTGACCATGCTGAAAACATCATCTCCGTCAACACCAACCCTAACGCTATCGTCTTCGAAAGCTCAGACTACCGCTACGTCGGCAGCACTTACGACTTCTTGAAGGAACTGCTCAACCGTTTGGGCTAAAAATTAATAACCGCCAGCCGCTGGTATTTAACCGCGGCTGGCGGTTTTTTCTTTACTTCATCTTCTTCGTGATTGCCTACTACTTTGCCAAGTTCCTAGTAATCAAACTGACCCCCTTAATCCTCAAGATCAAGCGCGAGGAAGAAACCAAGCAGGACCACGGCCAGGACAATTAGCCGGTTTGGATAATTTTTTCCGCGAAAGGTTGACAAGTGGCTGTCGTTATTATATTATGATTAAAAAATGAAAACACGTTGACAAGGAAAAGATAAGTAGCTGGTCAAATCTTCTTTCAGAGAGGCGCGGTGGCTGAAAAGCGCTGAAGAGGCCCCGGCGAACATGGTCTTTGAGTCATACGGGAGGCGAGCTCCGGCAAGCTTCCCGCGGGAGGCGCCCGATACCGCGCCCGAGTATAACTCCGCCCAGGCGGAGCGTACTTAAAGGCGGCCTCTTTTGGCCGTGAAGATGGGTGGTAACACGCTAATACGTCCCTGAGCGAAAGCATTTCGTTCAGGGACTTTTTTTGTCACGTTTTTTCAAGTAATTTAGTTAAGCAGTATTTTTAGAAATAAGGAGAATTATCATCATGGCTAAAGTAGAAAGTTTTGAATTGGACCACACTAAAGTTAAGGCACCTTACGTCCGCCTGATCACCGTTGAAGAAGGCCCTAAGGGCGACAAGATCTCCAACTTCGACCTCCGCCTGGTGCAGCCTAACGAAAACGCCATCCCAACTGGCGGCCTGCACACCATTGAACACCTCCTGGCCAGCCTCCTGCGCGACCGCTTAGACGGCGTCATCGACTGCTCCCCATTCGGCTGCCGGACCGGTTTCCACTTGATTACCTGGGGTGAACACAGCACCACTGAAGTAGCCAAGGCCCTGCGCGACTCCCTCAAGGCCATCAGAGACGACATCACTTGGGAAGACGTGCCTGGTACCACCATCGAAAGCTGCGGCAACTACCGCGACCACTCCCTCTTCAGCGCCCAGGAATGGTGCAACGACATCTTGAAGAAGGGCATCAGCGACGACCCATTTGACCGCCACGTGGTTGAAGACTAGTTTTTAACTTTTAGGAGCAAAAATCATGAGAAGAAAGAAAAAGCAGCAACGGCTCATCGCCGCCGCCATCGCCCTCGTCGTCATCATTGCCGCCTTCTTCGCCCTGCGCCTGACTTCTTCCCGGCAAACGGCCAAGAGCCAGACGACTACCGTCACTGTCGGCTCTATCGGCCCCGACGTCCAAGTCTGGCAGCACATCGCCAAGAGCAGCCAGGCCAAAAAGCTGGGCCTTAAGATCAAGGTGAAGGCTTTTACCGACGGGCCAAGCCTCCTGCGGGCAACCTCTGACGGCAGCATCAGCGTCAGTGCCTTCGCTTCCTGGGCCTACCTGGAAGCCTACAACAAGTCCAAGAGCAACACCGGCCAGCAAGTAGCCCTGGCCACGACCTACCTGGAACCAATGGGGATCTACTCATCCAAGTACAAGAAGCTCTCCGACCTGCTTAAAGGCGCCACCATCGCCCTGGCCAACAATGCCGCCAACGAAGCCAGAGGGCTCCTGCTTTTGCAAAGCGCCGGCCTGATCAAGCTGAAGAAGAACTTTGACTCAGCCAGCGGCAACACCAACGACATTGTTTCCAACCCCAAGAAGTTCAAGTTCAAGCTGATCGATGACACCACAGGCCCGCGGATCATCAAGTCCGTCGACGCCGTCCTCATCGGCAACACCATCGCCCTGGCCGGCAACTTGAACGTGCTGAAGGACTCTCTTTACCACGAAAAGATCGACCAGAGCACCAAGAACAACATCAACGTCCTGGCCACTGCCAAGAAGAACAAGAACAATGCCGCTTACAAGAAGCTGGGCAAGCTCTACCATAACAAGCAGATCCAGAAGTGGATCGCCAAGAAATACTCCGGCACCAAGGTCGAAGTCAACAAGCCGGTCTCCTACCTGACCGATTAAAAAAAGCTGAGCCGTTTGGCCCAGCTTTTTGCTTTCCTACCTTATTAAATTAATTTACCCTTGCAGTGATCGACCTCATGCTGGATAGTTTCCGCCACAAAGCCCGTAAAGGCCTGCTCATGCTCTTTTAAGTCCATATCCTGGTACTTGACCGTAATCTCTTCATAGCGGTCAGCCGGCCGCTCTCCAGGCAAAGACAGGCAGCCTTCTTCTGCCAGGTAGTGACCGGATCTTTTAACGATCTTGGGGTTGAGCATAACTATAGGTAAAAAGCCGGCGTTGACCGCGATAATCGCCTTGTTTACCCCAATCATGTTGGCGGCCAGGCCAGCGGCGGGCGGCAGGCCGTCAATGCTTTCCCGGTGGGCCAGCAGCGTGTCCAGCAGGTCCTGGGCCGCTTGCCGGTCATTGGCCGCCGCTTTAGCTGCCGGCTGGCTTAAATTGAGGGGATCGTGGATGATTTTTTGCACTGTCATTATCGTTTCCTCGATTTTGATTTTTACCTAAAGTTTACCAGGTTAAAGGTATTTTTGAACAAAAAACTATTTATTTACAATTGCTGAGCATTGGTGTATACTAAGCTTACTTACTAATTGTTAGTAAAAATAACAAGACACTCATTCGTGCCCGTGAAAATCACTATTGCTTAAAAGGAGAATTTACCATGGGATTGAATTTTTCAGCCTACAACACAGACGAAATAATTGATTTTTTGTAGGAACAAGTAAAAGATGGGATCGTCAAAACTGATAAAGACAGCTTACAAACCGCATCCTATAGCCAAAACCTGCCTGGCCAGCACGGCCTGGCTCTAGCCCTGGTCGAAGCAGGCTCAATCGCTGACGTCCAGGGAGTCATGCGGGCTGCCCGCCGCTTCCACCTGCCAGTTGTTTCCCAGAACCGCTTCACCAGCACCGTTGTTGGCGCTGATGCTGTTGACCACGCCATCATTCTTTCAACCGCCAAGATGAACAAGATTCTGGAATTGAACGCTGAGGATGCCTATGCCGTCGTTCAGCCAGGCGTCATCAACAATGACCTTGACCAAGCCGCGAGAAAGCAAGGGCTCTTCTACGCTCCAGATCCAGCTTCAAAGAAAATGTCAGGCATCGGCGGCAACGTCGCGACTAACGCCGGCGGCTTGAGTGGCGTTCGCTACGGATCAACCCGCGACAACGTCCTGGGCTTGAAGGTCGTCCTAGCTGATGGTCGCCTCCTTGACCTGGGCGGCAAAACCAGCAAGCAAGCCTTTGGCTACAACTTAACTCAATTGTTTGTCGGCTCAGAAGGGACGCTGGGTACGATCGTGGAAATTACGGTCAAGTTGCTGCCGCTGCCTTTGGGCGAATCCTTGATGGGCTTGGCCTACTTCAAGGATATGCACACTTTGGCTGAAGCCACCAAAGATCTGCGGATGTCAGGGATCTACCCTGCCATGTTAGAAGCCATGGATTCCCACACCCTGCAGGCAGTCAGCGAATTCCGTGATAACAAGGAGATGGCCGGCCGCGGCGCAGCTTTAATTTTCCGCGTCGACTCCATTTCTGATGAAGGCAAACAGATCGTCAAGAACATTATGGACAAGTATCATGTGACCGACGTCCAGCTGGCTACTGACCCAGCTGAGCAAGACAAGATTATCAGCGTCCGCCAGGACATGTTACCAGCCATCTTCACTGGTCGCAGCGCAGTTATGGAAGACATGGCCGTGCCAACTTCACGCATGGCTGAGTTGGTTGACACGATCCAGGCTTTGAGCGACAAGTACCCGGAACTGGAAATCTTCACCGCCGGACATGCTGGCGACGGCAACCTGCACCCAACCGTTACCTGGTCCAAGGATGCCAAGGAAATGCCTGAAAGTGTCAATATCGTCTTGCACGAAATGTTTACCAAGGCCTTAGAACTGGGTGGAACTATCTCTGGCGAACATGCCGTAGGGATGTTGAAGAACCAGTGGAACAATGTTGAATTGGGTGAAGACGTTGACTGGATCCAACACCAGATCAAGAGCTTGTTTGACCCAATGAACCTGCTCAATCCAAAGCGCAAGATCGATTAAGCGGCAGCAATCAGCAAATAACATAGAAGAAAAGTGGCATAACATTCTTGTAAGAGAGGATATTATGCCGCTTTTTGCTTAAAAACTCCGTTACTATAAACTAGCTGCAGTCAAAACATTTTCGACTTTGTGAAAGATATTTTTTTCACTTCAAAAATCATCTTGTCCATATTGATGTTTAGCGCTTTCATCCAAATTATATTGTTCACGTGACTGGTTTTTAGTGTTATCTTTCACCTTTTTGTGTTACTATTATCAATGTAAGAGCAAGAATAACGGAGGGACAATTATGACTAAAATTTTTGCTTACGCAATTCGTGAAGATGAAAAGCCATTCTTGAAGGAATGGGAAGACGCTCACAAGGACGTCGAAGTTGAATACACTGACAAGCTTTTGACCCCAGAAACTGCTGCTTTGGCAAAGGGTGCTGACGGTGTTGTTGTTTACCAACAACTTGACTACACCGCTGAAACTCTGCAAGCTTTGGCAGACAACGGCATCACTAAGATGAGCCTGCGTAACGTTGGTGTTGACAACATCGACATGGCTAAGGCTAAGGAACTTGGCTTCCAAATCACCAACGTTCCAGTTTACTCACCAAACGCCATCGCAGAACATGCTGCTATCCAAGCTGCCCGCATCCTGCGTCAAGACAAGGCTATGGACGAAAAGGTTGCCCGTCACGACTTGCGTTGGGCACCAACTATCGGCCGTGAAGTTCGCGACCAAGTTGTTGGTGTTGTAGGTACTGGCCACATCGGTCAAGTCTTCATGCAAATCATGGAAGGCTTCGGCGCTAAGGTTATCGCTTACGACATCTTCCGCAACCCAGAATTGGAAAAGAAGGGCTACTACGTAGACTCACTTGACGACCTGTACAAGCAAGCTGACGTTATTTCCCTGCACGTTCCTGACGTTCCAGCTAACGTTCACATGATCAACGACAAGTCAATCGCTAAAATGAAGCAAGACGTAGTTATCGTTAACGTATCACGTGGTCCATTGGTTGACACTGACGCGGTTATCCGTGGTTTGGACTCAGGCAAGATCTTCGGTTACGCAATGGACGTTTACGAAGGTGAAGTTGGCGTCTTCAACGAAGACTGGGAAGGCAAGGAATTCCCAGACGCACGTTTAGCTGACTTGATCGCTCGTCCAAACGTTCTGGTAACTCCACACACTGCTTTCTACACTACTCACGCTGTTCGCAACATGGTAATTAAGGCCTTCGACAACAACCTTGAATTGGTTGAAGGCAAGGAAGCTGAAACTCCAGTTAAGGTTGGCTAATCTAGCCGCTTAGAAATCCCTTTTTTAAAACTTACAGATTTTCTTACAACAATCTACTTAAAAATTACTTACATTACTTTACAAACACATACTTTTAAACTTATCCATTAAAAGCTAAAACGAAAACCCGCGGGGCCTTCTCACCCGCGGGTTTTTGCTTGCTTATTTTTGGAGTAGAATATACTGAAAGTAACTGTAAAAGAAAAAGTGTTGGATGCTTGCTCTCAAAGTCATCCAACACTTTTTAATTTGCTAGCTTATTTTTTCGGACGCCGCCGCGGCCGGGCGGGCTTGCTCTTGACATCAGCCACGCCCTCCAAAAGGTTGGCGTAGCGGGCCATGACGAACAGATAGTCTGACAGGCGGTTCAGGTACTTGAGGCTGTCGCTCTTTACCTCCCCGCTTTCGTCCGCGTACAGCACGCAGACCCGCTCGCTGGTCCGGGCCAGTGCCCGGGCATACTGGAGGTTGGCGCTGGTCTTTGACCCGCCCGGCAGGATGAATTCCTTCATTTCCGGCAATTCTTCCGTCCAGGCATCGATTTGCTCTTCCATGTAAGTCACTTCAGCCAAGGTAATCGTATGGTGCCGCTTGACCACCAGGTCAGCCTGCAATTCATACATTTCCCGCTCCAGCTTGATCAGCTTTTCTTCCAGGCCCTGGCAGGCCGGAGAAAGGTTGGCCACCGTAACCCCCAGCCAGGACTGCAGCTCATCGAGAGCTCCCAGTGTCTGGATCTGCGGGTCGTATTTGGCGACCATCTTGCCGGTCACCTGCTTGGTTTTCCCCTGGTCACCGACTTTAGTGTAGACTTTAAGCATTTTGCTTCCACCCTACTTTCTTTTTAAACCGGTCCAGGCCCAAAACCAATGGCAGATAAAGGATAGGATAAAAGGCCAGGTTGCCGGCAGCATGATACAAGTCAAAGGTCAGGCCACTGACCCAGTAGGCAATGAAGGCTGCCCAGCCGCCCCAGCCGGCCATGCCCAGGCTGACGAAGAAGCCGTATTCCAGGCCCAGAAAGCCGGCCAGGAGCTCCTGCAGCCAGAAGAATTTCCGGCTTTTCAGCGGCAAAAGCCTGGCAAATAACGCCACGGTCAAAGCGCAGGCCGCGTAGGCAAAGATCTGCGGCAAGGTCCAAATGCCAAACCCCAGGAAGATATTAGAGATCACCATGACCAAAATGGCCAGGAGAATCCCCGTCCCTGCCCCCAGTTCCAGCGTCGTCAGCATGATAATGTCGGTCACCGGCTGGACATTGGGGATATCGATGATTTTAAAGATCCGCAAAACCACGCACATCGCAGTCAGCAAGGCCAGCAGGGTCAGCCTTTGCAGCTGGTAGCGTTCCTTGGTCTGCATTTTAGTATTTCTTCAAAGTGAAGACAACCTTGGACTTGTTCTTAGTCAGCTTTTGCTTGTCAGCTGCCACCTTGGCCATCTTGCCGTCAACGGTGTAAGTCCAGTAGAGCTTCTTCTTTTCATTGCCCAGGCCTTTGATCTTGGTAATGAAGACACCATATGAAGACTTAGTGTAGTTGACTTTCCAGGCCTTCTTCAAAACAGTGAAGACAGTCGTCCCCTTCTTGACCTTGAAGGTCTTCTTTGCCAGGGTTTGCTTGTTCTTGGCCTTAGTCGTGTCCTTCAAAGTGTAGGTCACGCTGATTTGCTTAGCCTTGGCCTTCTTAGCCGTTTTAGTGGTTTTGGCTGCTTGAATACTTTGCTTTTGGACTGGCTGGCTAGCAAAAAGGCCCACGAAGGCTGCCAAGGCAACTACGACTGCTAAAATCTTCTTTTTCATCTTTTGTTTCTCCCGTTTTTTATTTTAGTTTTTTCTTATGTCTTTTATCGCTATTTTGCCTGCCTTACTTAATTGGGCAGGCGCCGCCTTCACAGTCGGTCTGGTCGACCAGTTCCAGGTCCTTGACGTCGCTGTTCAGCTGGCTGAAGACTTCCTCCACGTTGCCGGTAATTTCCTGGCTGCGCTTTTCGTAAGTCTCCTTATCGATCGGTTCCTTTGGCGCTTGCTGCAGGGAACCTCCAAAGTATGGCAGAAGCGAGGTTGACTTGGTGATAAAGCGGTACTGGCGGAGCAAGGATTCAACCTGGTCACCTTCGGAATCCTGGAAAGTAATCGTGCAGGAAACCGCGTTGTCCGACCAATAAGTCTGCAAGAAGGCCTGGGTGGCAAACTGTTCCGCGATTGAAACCGTCCCAGCTGAGGCAAAGTTAGGGTTGTCCGCCCCTACTGCCTTGATCGGGAATTCCACGCAGGTCGTGTTTTCCGTGTAGATGTCGGCTTCCGTCCGGTAGCCGCAGGCCTTCAAGGCTGGCAAAAGCGGGTCAGAATCCTGGAAACGGATCCGCTGGATCAAGTAAGCCCCGTAGTGGAAGTGCATGCCTTCACTGGCACCGGCCAACTTGGCCACCGTGCCTGATGGCTTGACCGTGGTGTGCTTGATTGATTCATTGCAGCCCAAAGTCTTACTGTAGTCCTGGTCAGCCTTGACCACGGCCTTGTAAAGCTGGTCAACCATCTTAATGGCCCGCTTGTCGTAGACTGGCACCTTGATAGCTTCATGGGTTTCCGGGTCAAAGTCATCCTTGAAGCCGGTAACCACCCGGTTGCCCAGTCTGGTCAAAAGCCAGTCCTGGATCCCGGACATGGAGATCCCGATCCGGCGGTTCTTTTGAATTATTTCCCGGGAAATTTCCCAGTCATAAGGACTGAAGGTTACCCGCTTGGCGTAGCGGGCCGCTAAGGCAAAAACTTCCTGCAAATCCCAGCCCTGTTCTTCCGCGATCAGCGGGAAGACTTCAAAGAGGTTGCAAGGTTCCCCGTTGGCCAGGGAGATCTCCCCGCAAGGGTTGGTCCCTTCCACGTCCCCGTCAATTCCAGCCTGGTAGCCATCAACAATCCGGCCATAGTTCTTGGACAGGTCCAGGTTCACGATCCCTGGCTCCCCGTTTTCCCGGATCCCGGCAGCGATCGGCTGGTAGCCGCTGAAGGCTGAATCAACTGCCACGCTGTTGTTGGATGCCCAGCGGTGGTGCATCAGCTTCTCTTGGTCCTGCTTCATAGAAATGAAGTCCTGGTCATCATTTGAGCCCAGGGCCAGTTCCGCTGACCGGCGGACATTGCCGGCCACGACTGCCTTGCCGATCAAGTTGCAGATGTCGGCGGCATCAACAGCCGTAAGGCGGCCGCCAGCCTTATTATTCAAGACTTCGTTAACGTCCAGCAGCATGGAGATCAAGGGCATTGGGCCGGAAGCCGTGCCGCCGAAGCCATGGATTTCTGCCCCGTAAGGACGGATGTCGGACAAGTCCAGGATCAGCTTTTGCTTACGGTCTGGGTTGGTCTGGGCAAAGTGGAGGTCAATCAAGAGGGCATTGGCCAAAACCCAGCCCTCCCGGGTATCCGGCAGGCGGTAGTAGATGCTGTCAGCATCTTGAACTAATTCATTCTTACCGACGGCCCCGACCTTGACGGAAGCGTCGTAGGATTCACTGGTCTCATCGACCACCAGCTGCAGGTCGATGGCAAAGTCGACCCGGGGAATCTGGCTGATGTTGGATCTGGCAACTGAGAAGCCAACCCCGCCCCCCTTCATCAGTTCGTCAAAGAGGAAGGAGAAAGGCATGGAAACGGCCTTTTCCTGCTTGCCAAGGTAGCTGGGCACGATCTTGCTGTCCCCATACTTTTGCGGACGGATGGCCACAAACCAGCAGTTGTTCAAGGAATCCCCGGTCCGTCTCTGGTAGTCAGTCCCGGAAATCCACAAGTTCCGGCCAGATGGCGTCGCGCCCAGGCCGTAGATCAGCTTGTAGAGCCGCTCTGCTTCTTCAGTCAAGCTCTGCTTCAGTTCCAGACTTGGGGAGTCTTGAAGGCGGGGATCCAGGTTGATGTTGCCTTCAACCACCCGCTTGACGGTTTCATCCCAGTTTTCACTCCGTCCCTTTTCCGGCAGCCAGCGGGCGTAGGTACGCTTGTAGGTGACCCAGCCCAGCTTGCCCCAGTGAGGTTTTACACTCGCTTTCACCCGGTCGATAAATTCCGCCGAGAGAGATATTTCTTCACTCATCTTCTCAGGTCCTTTCTGCTTGTCTCATTATTTTTTAAGCACTCCATATATTAGCACTCTTCCTGTGAAACACAAGATGTAGTGTTGTGTAACTAGGCGAACACGAGAAACTGTATGTTGGCTCAATTCAAGCCCCGTAAGCCTTCACCCGCTATCAAATTTTTTTGAAAAAATTTTTAGCAATTTTTGTTCGGCTTTTCCGGATATATACAAAAAGACTATATAACCACCAATTCGTTTTTCGGCATATTATATAGTCTTTCTTATAATTTTTTTACTTCTTTTTGCTTTTGTCTTTAAAATTCGGCTTGGTCCGGATCCAGGACTGGCTGGCCGATCCCTTGCAGGCCATCCAGCTTGGCCATGTCATCTGCAGTAAGCGCAAAGTCAAAGACCTCAGCGTTGGCCTTGATGTAGTCCGGGTGAACTGACTTCGGTAGTGGTAAAAAGTTATGCTGCAGGGACCAGCGGATCAAAACCTGGGCGCTGGACTTGCCGTACTTGGCCCCAACTGCCTTGATGGTCTCATTGCCCAAAAGACCGCCCGTGCCCAAAGGACTGTAAGCCTCGCTCAAAAGGCCGTATTCCTTGTTAGCGGCCGTTACTTCCGCTTGCAAGTCATTTGGGTTGAGGCAGATCTGGTTGACCACAGGCTTGATTTTTGCCGTTTTTAAGAGGGCTTCCAGGTGGTGGCGGCGGAAGTTGGAGACCCCGATTGCCCGGATCTTGCCAGCTTGAACGGCTTCTTCCATGGCCCGCCAGGCTTCCGCGTTGCCTTCTGCCCAGTGGTCCCGGATGGCAACTGGATTTGGCCAGTGAATCAAGTACAGGTCCAGGTAGTCCGTGTCCAGCTTGAGCAGGCTGTCGTCAATAGCCGCCTTGGCCCCTTCATAGCTGTGGGACCCGTTCCAAAGCTTGCTGGTCACGAACAAGTCGCTCCGCTTGACACCGCTGCGCTTGATGGCCCGGCCCACGCTGGCTTCATTGCCATAAGCTGCGGCCGTGTCGATGTGCCGGTAGCCGGCATTCAAGGCTGTCTCAACTGCTTCTTGGGCTACGTCACCGTCTGGCGTCTGCCAGGTCCCGAAACCGATTACCGGGATCTTGACCCCATTGGCTAATTCGTAAGTATCTTCCAAACCGTGCAAAGTCATTTTTTGCCTCCTGTCATTTTCCTTACTTTTTGTAATTAGGCTCATTATAACAAAAATCCTCCCGCCCGGGAGGATTTTCTTACGCTAAAATTCTTTTAACTTGTCAGAATCGTTTTAATTATTCCAAGCTGGCCAGGCTGTCCTTCAGCTTCTTAGCGGAAGCTTCCAGCTTGTCTTGTTCGTCAGCTGGCAAGTCCAGAACTGGCACTTCTTCTACCCCATGCTTGCCAACGATTGACGGGTAGCCGATGTAGGTCCCCAGAGATTCAACGTAGCAGCTGGTCGGGCCGTAGAACTTGGCGTCAGAGAAGACGGCTCTGGCCAAACGGACCGCGCAGGTAGCGACAGCGTAGCAGGTGTAGCCCTTGCCCTTGCCAACCATGAAGGCATTGTCCTTGCTCAAGCGGTCCATTTCTTCTTTCTCTGCTTCATTGAAGAGGTCCTTGGCTGGCCGGTTGTTGACCCAAACAGTTGACCAGGCCGTAAACTGGCTGGACCCGTGCTCGCCCAGGTTGAAGCCGGACACGTTTCTCGGGTCCTGGCCCAGCTTTTCCCCGACAACCCGCTGCATTCTGGAAGTGTCCAGGAAGGTCCCGGTCCCAAAGACCTGGCTCTTTGGCAGGCCTGTCACCTTTTGCAAGATGGAGGTTACCACGTCACAAGGGTTGGAGATGTTGATGATGACGCCCTTGAAGCCGCTGTCCTTGATCTTCTGGCCAACTTCAACCGCGTTCTTGGTGTTGATCGGGAATTCCGCGAACCGGTCTCCTGTCGTGATTGAGGCCGCCACGTCACCAAACGCGGTGATGATCAAGTCAGCGTCCGCCAGCTCTTTCCAGTCGCCCCACTTGACGTTGACGTAGAAGTCGTTTCTGCCCAGGGTGTCGCGCAAGTCGCCCCATTCAGCCCGGCACTTAGTCTCATTCTTGTCCAGCAAGACCAATTCGTCCGCTACCCCGTGGGTAAAAAGAATAAAGGCCGCCGTGGCCCCAACGTGTCCCATGCCGATCACTGCTACTTTTCTCATTAAAGATTCCTCCTTATTTTTTAATATATAATCAATCGTTTTCTCATAATAAACAATAAAACAATTTTGTCCAAAGTGCAAGCCTTACTTAATTAAAAAAGTTTCAAGCCGGTTAAAAATTCAGAAAACAAGGCAAAAGTAACAAGAAAGAAAAAAGGACTGCCGCTTAAAGCGAAAGTCCTTCTGCTTAATCTTTAAAACTGAATTCCAGCGGATCCTGGTCGGCACTCAAACTAGCCGGGCTCGGTTCGTTCCGCTTCAAATTACCTAAAGGATAGAACCCCCGGCTGTAGTTCTTGTCACTGGCAAAAATCAAGACCTTGTCGCTGTCCGGGTCATAGCCGATTTCACCAACCGTGGCATGAGTCAATTCCTGCCCCTTAGGGGTTGGCAGCTTAACCGTCTGCTTGCTGATCAGCACGCTGTCCTTCTTGCTGGCCGTAAAATCCAGGTCAACCTTCTTGCTCTCCCACTGCTTGAGCAGGCTGACAGAAGTCGGCGTCTTGGGCAGGATGCCAGTAATCTTGCTCTTCTTGCCGGACAATTCCACCTTCATGTTCTTGAAGTGGTGGTTGTCGGTTGACTTGACTGCCTTCCGGTACTCTGAAGTATCGAAGGCGTCTGAACTGCTTTCTGCTTTCTGGCCACCGCTCGAGACGGCCATAATCACCGTGCCGGCAAAAATGACCAGGATCAAGCCGATGACCCCTTTTTCCAATCTCTTCATATACACATACGCCTCATACACTAAAAATTAACTAAAACTTCTCTGTTTCTTCAACCTCTAACTTCTAATTGTAACCGAATCACAGCTTAATTTCCAATAAAATTGGACAATGATCCGCTCTTTCTCCAGTCTCGATCATTTCCGACTTCTCCACCTGGTCAGCCAGGCGGTTGGAAACCAGCCAGTAGTCGATTCTCCAGCCGGAATTATTGGCCTTGGCCGTCCGCACCCGCTGGGCCCACCAGGAGTAGACGCCCTCCACCTGGCCGTGGATCTGGCGGAAGGTATCCGTGAAGCCCGCCGCCAAAAGCTGGCCAAAGCCTGCTCTTTCTTCATCCGTAAAGCCGGCGGAATGGTGGTTGTTTTCCGGGTGCTTCAAGTCGATTTCCTGGTAGGCGGCGTTGAAGTCCCCGCTGGCCAGGACTGGCTTCTTCTTGTCCAATTCTTCCAGGTAGGCCCGGTAGCACTTGTCCCATTCCTGCCGGTCACCCAAGCGGACCAGACCGTTGCCGGCATTTGGCGTGTAGACCTGGGTCACGTAAAAGTCCGGGAATTCCAGAGTCAAAATCCGCCCTTCAAAGTCCATCGGCTCCGGGGCCCCGATTTCCGGCCGGGTCACTACCGGATCCAGGCCCTTCTTATACAAAAACATCGTGCCCGCGTAACCCTTCCGGGCTGGCTCCATGCTGGACCGCCAAACGAAATCGTATTCCGGAAAAAGATCAGCCAGAGCCGCCTGATGCTTTTTGCTTGGCCCGCTGGCCGGCAGCTTGGTTTCCTGCAGGGCCAGGACATCTGGGTCCAGGTCATGCAAGTTTTTCAAGACCCCCCGGGTCATTTCCGCCCGCGGGGAAGTCCCCGTCAAGGCCGCGTTCAATGAGTCAATGTTCCAAGAAATCAGTCGCATTTTATCTTCACTTTCTGTTTTTCTTTACTCTCTGTCGTTTTTACTCTTTGCTTTTTTCTAGATCGCCAAAATTTCCAGGGGATAGTCGACCGTGTAGTCAGCCTTTTCCTTCTTCAGGCTAGCCGGGTCAAAGGCGCCCCAAGTGCAGGCACAGGTCGCGTAGATGCGGCGCGATTCGCAGATCGTGCCGTCGAAATCAAAAAAGTAATTTTCCATTTTTCCCCAAATCCTTCTTAAAGTCTGTTTGCTTTAAGTATAACGGAAACTAACGCAGAGCGGTCGGGGCGAAGTCTTTTTTCAAGATCCGCTGGAACTGGGCATAGTTGTCCACCTCAAAGAGGGGGTGGACTGGCAGGGTCTTCTGCCTGTGGCGGTGGTTGAACCAGATGCTGGCAAAGCCGTAGTTTTCCGCTCCCATGATGTCAGAGGACAGGCCGTCGCCGAAGAAGACAGTTTGGTTGGGGCTGTAGCCGCTTCTGGCGAAAAAGTAGTCAAAAATTTCCGCGTTTGGCTTCTGCACCCCGGCTTCCTGGCTGGTCACGACCAGGTCAAAGTAGTGTCTTATCCCGGCTAATTCCAGCCGGTGCTCCTGGCCAAATTGCTCCCCGTTGCTCAAAACCGCCAGGCTGTAGCCCAGTCTTTTGGCATAGCGGAGGGTGTCCTTGACCCCGGGCAGGAGCTTGTGGCCGGTGTGGAAGTAGCTGTGGAATTCGTCAGCCGTCTCCATCCCGTCGACTTCGACCCCGCAGTATTTTTTGATAATATCCGGGAACATGATCTCGTAGAGCTGGTTCAAGGTCAGCTCACCCTTTTCCAGCCGCCGCCAGAGCCCCTGGTTGTAGGCGTGGAATTCTTTTTCAAATTCGTCACTGATCTCCCAGCCATGGGATTTGAAGAGCTGAACCAGGGAGTCGTGGACCGTTGCTTCAGTGTCGAGCAAGGTGTCGTCAACGTCCAGGATAATTTGCTGATAGCGCATGTGGCCTCCTTATTTTCCGTTACATTGCTTGTCTCTATTAGGCGTATTAAGTTTCCATTATAGACAAAAAACTAAAGCAGTGCAAAAAATTACTTTCAGTTTATCTTACCCCCATTTTCTCCTTTTCCACATCTTGGGCCTTACTCCGGCAAGCAACTACGATATATTGTGGATAACTCCTGTGGAAGCTGTGCATATCTAGTAGCATCCCCGGCGCTTAGCCACTATACCTGCTTTTCCCCATATTTTTGCATCTTTTTACCTAACCTTTATCTTTGCTACTTTTCCCTCCAGCAATCGCTATACATGTACTTGATAAAATATCTTATTGACAAAAAGCCCCAGTAAAACTATATTAATCAAGTAAGCAATAGTTTTACTGGATTGGAGGAGAAAAATGTCCAGAAAAAACACTTTTCAGCTCTGTCTTTTGGCCTTATCCACGGCCTTGATCATTGTCGGCAGCCAGTTGGCGGTCCCCTTGCCGGGCGGAGTCCCTTTTACCCTGCAGACCCTGGTAATCCCCCTAATCGCGGCTGCCTTTGGCTGGCAGCTGGGAACCGGCGCCGTCGCCCTCTACCTACTCTTAGGGGCCGCCGGTCTCCCCGTCTTCAGCGGCGCCAGTGGCGGCATCGCCGTCCTTTTCGGGCCTAACGGAGGCTTTCTCTGGGCTTTCTTGCCCCTGGCCCTGATCACGGGCCTGGCTAAAGGAAACAGATTTTATTTGACCCTGGCGGCCGGGATTGCCCTCTTCTTGCAACTGCTCCTGGGCGCTGCTTGGCTAGCCTGGATCAGCCACTTGCCATTCGCGGCCGCGGCTAACGCTGCCATCTGGCCTTTTTTGCCCACAACCTTAGCCAAGCTGGCCCTGGTCGTTGCCTTGGCCCCACGCTTGCGGGGGATTTTTGCCGTTTACGCCGGCAAGATCAGCCGCGGCTACCAAAAATAAGCTGGAAGAAAGCATGTACAGATAAAAGAAAAGGCGAAGCCCTTCTTAGAGTTTCGCCTTTTACTTTGTTCAATTTTGCCTTGTTTTGGCCTTACTGCTGGTAAATCGTAAGCAATTGCTGGGCCAGGTCGGGCTGCTTGAGCTCGATCTGGGGCACCAGTTCCATGGCGTCGATCTTCCCGCTGTGGATCCGGGAGATGTTTTCCGGAGTCAAGCCTTCCGTCTCGATGATTTCCAAAGTGGTCGGCAGCTTGTGGTACTTGTACATTTTTCCCCGCAAAGCCTCCTGCCGGGTTCCGTCCAGCATCCGTCTGAGCAAGTCCCGCAGTTCATCTTCCTGCTCGTCCGTTACAGTGAAGCCGATCAGGCGCAGGGAACGGGGCACGGCGTTGATGGTCTCTTCCACCGTCTTGCCGTAGCTGACCGAGTGCAGCTGGGTCAGCGCCTCAAAGAAGGCTTCTTCCAGCCGGTCGTCGCTGAGGCCTGGATTGCTGTCTTTCAGATACTGGCGGTACTCTTCCGTCGCCGTGGTCCGTTCATAATACCATTCGTTTTCCCGGCGCAAAAATTCATCCTTCTCCGGCACATAATAGAGGCGGTTGTGCTGGAGCTTTTTGATCCGCTTGAAATCTTGTGGCAGGTCCATCAAGACCCAGTCGCCGTAAAGGTAGAATTCCTCATCCTCATCTTCGCCCCGCTCTTCCACCAGCAGTTCCCTTTCACCGGCCACATTGTAGTCCTGGTCGCTTTGGTCCAACATGGTGAATTCCCAGAAGTCGTCCTCGTCAATGTTGAGCAATGGGTTCTGGTGGCTGAAAATATGGTACGCGTGTCTCAGCGGAATAATGCCGTACATGTTGATCATGGCGTAAAGATAGCGCCGGATCAACAACTTGTTTTCTTTACTAATCATCTGTCTCACCTACCATTTTCGATAGATCTTTCCCTACTTCTCCCTACAAGCTATTATAGACCAGCAGGGCAAAAATCAGTACATCGGCCGGCCAAATTCTTCCAGGCTGACCTGGCCGTTATCATCGACATTCAAGACCGTCATCTCGTTGTGCTTAGGCAAGTCGGTTCTGAGGTGCTTGCCACCGTAGATGCAGGCCAGGCAATGGATGACGCAGGCATGGCCAACCAAAAGGATCCGCTCTGACTCATCATGGTTGACCAGGTAGTCGATCCCCCGCTTTAGGCGGCTTTCAAACTCGCTCCCGCTTTCAGCATCCCCCTCCGGGTCAGCCGCGTGGAATAAGTCCCCGATTTCCTGCCAAGTGTAGCCGTCCTTGACCGCGTCGACCAGGCGGGGGTACTTGGTGGACTTGAAGGCCGCCGCTACTCCTTCCGTATCATGAAAGGCCTCGTAGTAGCCAAAAAATAGCTCCCGCAAGTCAGCGGTCTGGGTCATCTCGGTTGACTCCCAGTTGTCATTTTCCGAAACGATGATCTTCCGGGTGTCAGCGGCCCGCTTCAAGTCGCTGGAGGCCACCAAGTCAAAATGCTGGTCCTTCAAGGCCTTCCCCATCCGGTGGGCACCCTCGATCCCTTCTTCAGTCAAAGGGGCGTCAGACCAGCCCTGCAGGCGCTGGTACTTGTTCAAATAGGTCCGGCCATGGCGAACCATGTAGATCTTCTTCATTGTTCAACCTCTTCCTTGGGCAGCTGCTTCATCATTTCCGCTGCCAGCAATTGATAACCGCGCGGGCCAAAATGAAGGCCGTCGTCAAGTTCTCCCCGGCACAGGGCTTTCAGGTTTCCCTCCTTCAGCATGGCCGTGAAAAAGTCGGCATAGGCAACCTGGTATTCAGCCGCGACTTCCTCCATTACTTTAGCATACTTTGCCAGTTTTGCGTTGGTCCGCCCCCGCTGCTTAACTTCATCCACCGCCGGCCCGGAGACCAGGACGGTTTTGGCCCCCGGATAAAAGCAGACCAGGGCGGAGACAATAGCCTGGAGGTTCTTCCGGTACTGGTCTAGTGGCACTTGCTTATGGCTGGCCGCGTCATTGACCCCGACCATTAAGAAAAGCTGGTCAGCCCGGGGCCGCTTTAAGGCCAGGTCTCCTAACAGGGCTAAAAGGGCGCCGGAATTGATGCCAGACACCGCCGTATTGTCGATTTCCAGGTCAGGCTTTTTCTCTTTCAGGGTCCAGTTGATTCTAGGCTGATCCAGCCCTTCCTTGCGGGCAAAGATGCTGTCACCAAGTAATAAAATTCGCATTTGTACCGAATCATAAAACTTACTAAATCTTGATAATCACATCAATATTGGTAAGTTTTTCTGATATTTCTTTCTAGTTAAATCTATGAGTAGATTCAACTTGGCAAAAGAAATCAGATTTTTAACCTTTTGAAGTTAAGGTCAGTGAGTACGGTTGGCTGTCAAATAACGCCAGATGGCGTCATCCAATAGCTTTTTATCTGCCCCACTGAAAACTTTTAGCATGGCAGTCGGAAAGGCATCTCGCCCGCAAAAAGCAGGCAAGCATATCGTGATGCCTTCTCGAAGCAGTCAAGCCGCGATTTTAATACCCCGAACTGAGTTCGTTAAAGCTGACTGCTCTTACATGCTAGAGCCTTCAACTTTGTAGTATTGCTTGCCTTATGCTTCTTTTATCCGACTGGCAAGAATCTCCTTAACTCGCTTGTAAGGCGTGTAAAGCGTGATTTCTTCGTCAGTTAATCTACTCAATATGTTTTTGGCTGCGGCGATGTTCGCATTCATCTTGCCGCATTTCTTGCATTTGGTCAGTTCATGATGACTGCCGTATCTTTCCTCAAAATGCTGCCCGCAGATCGGACAGTACTGAGAAGTATATGCTGGGTTGACATCATGAGTTTCAATCGAATTCTTGCTTGAAAGATATACAATGCGCTCATCCAGTTGGCCCTTAGTCCATGAATTCAAGCGTTTGCGCATCTTTCTTGCGAATCTGCTGTTATCTGATTTGACGCCTTTTTCTTTTACGAACGTCAAGTCTTCCTTGGCAATGACCACCGGATGCTCTTTCTCAATCATCCTGTTTATCGCACAGCTGATAAAGCTTCGGATGGTTTCTTGAGCTGAGCGATAACTCTTGTCATACGACTTTCTGCCGATATTGTTTTGCTCCAGATTCTTGAGCTTGCCAAGCAGTTTTCTTTTCTTCCTCAAAGCAGTCTTAGACAAAGGTTGGTTTGCCTTTTCCAGCAGCTCAAGCTGCTGATTGAGCTGCCAGCGCAGGTTCATATAAGGCTGCCGATTTGCGTTTCGCTTGCCGTACTTGTCAACGATGGTATTGGTAAGCTTGCTGAAGTTTTTACCATATTCATTGCCACTGCTGCTGGAAAGCAGGGTGGCAAGCCCCTTGTCAATGCCGATTGCCTTCTTTGAATCATTGCTGTAACGCTTGCTAGAGAT
>NZ_QOCY01000055.1:0-6164 GCF_024701915.1 Lactobacillus leichmannii
GGGAAGTGGCTCAGTTTGGTAGAGCACCTGGTTTGGGACCAGGGGGTCGCAGGTTCAAATCCTGTCTTCCCGATCTCGCATTAAGCGAACATGCGGAAGTAGTTCAGTGGTAGAACATCACCTTGCCATGGTGGGGGTCGCGGGTTCGAATCCCGTCTTCCGCTTAACGCAGCAGCGTTAGCAAACAGAATATTCCAGCGCACCCATAGCGCAACTGGATAGAGTGTCTGACTACGAATCAGAAGGTTGTAGGTTCAAGTCCTACTGGGTGCATCGGAGGATTAGCTCAGCTGGGAGAGCATCTGCCTTACAAGCAGAGGGTCACAGGTTCGAGCCCTGTATCCTCCATATGGTCCATTGGAGCAGTGGTCTATCTCGCCTCCCTGTCACGGAGGAGATCGCGGGTTCAAATCCCGCATGGACCGTAATTAAAGCAGCGACTTAGGTCGTTGCTTTTTTCGTTTCTATTGCTTTTTATTCCCAAGAAATTGCTGATTGAAAAGAGGAGTAAGATAAAAAAGATCTTTTTCCTGCTTGACAGGGCTTTCAATAACAGGTAACATAAGAAACGTGAATTGAATAATGTTCTTCGGGGCAGGGTGAAATTCCCGACCGGCGGTAAAGTCCGCGACCCGCGATATGCGGTTGAATCCCAAGTGAGGGTACCGATAGTTAAAGTCTAGATGGGAGACAGAACGATACAATTTTTGTCATGTCGTATCGCTTATTTGGCGATGCTACTATTTAATTTTGATATCGATCATTAGGCCTCGAGGATTTCCTCGGGGCTTTTTTCGTGCAATGAAAGGAGTGATTGGATGGCATCAGATGAAGAATACATGCGTCTGGCGCTTGCCGCGGCCCGCAAGGCTGGCAATGCTACCTGGCGCAACCCAAGAGTCGGCAGCTGCCTGGTCAAGGACGGCAAAGTCCTGGCGACTGGTTTCCACCAGCACTACGGCGGCTTCCATGCTGAACGTGATACCATCTCCAAATTGACTCCGGAACAATTATCCAATTCCACTATTTACGTGACTTTAGAGCCTTGCTGCCATTACGGCAAGCAGCCGCCTTGCACCCAGCTGATTATTGACAGCGGGATCAAGCGGGTGGTGGTCGGGGAAACCGATCCCCACTCTCTTGTAACGGGCAAGGGTATTGCTGCTTTGCGGCAGGCAGGCCTTGAAGTAAGCACTGGTCTTTTAGCAAAAGAAGCAAGTCAGCTGAATGAGCACTACAACTACTTTTACCAAACAGGTCTGTCTTACGTGACTTTGAAACAGGCCATGACCCTGGACCACATGTTGGCGAAAAAGGGTGTGCGGACCGCGATTACCGGGGCTGAGGCCTGGACCCGGGTCCACCAGGAACGGGCTGGTTACCAGGCTGTCTTGATCGGGTCAGAAACGGCGATCATCGACGATCCTTTGCTTTTGACCAGCGAGGACCTGGTTCACCCGCCAGTCAGAGTTGTACTGGACCGGCGGGGCCGGCTGCTTGAGCACTTGGATTTACGCTTATTTTCCGACAAGCGGGCTGAGACCTGGATTTTGACGGAAAATCCGGCTTTCTTGGAGCAGGATATGCCAAAGCAGGTAAAAATTTTTGCCCTGTCGGATGGAAAAATCTCGACTAGCATAAAAATTCTGGCTGACCAAGGCGTGCAGAGCGTTTACGCTGAAGGCGGCGCGCATTTGCAAGAGAGCCTACTGGCAGCGGGCCTGGTCAATGACGTGATCAGCTATGTCGCTCCCCGCTTTTTGGGCCGGGGGACTGAAGCAGCCGTAGCCGCGGAAGCACTGGACTTGAAAGATGTCCAAACTGAGCAAGTTGGCGACGATGTAAGAATCTATGGGAGGATCAAGGATGTTTAGTGGTTTGGTAAGCGGCAAGGCGCGGATTCAGCGCCTGGAGCAGGAAGGCAAGACGATCGTTTTGACGGTCAAAACATTCCCGGAAAACCTGGCCGGGGTAAAAATCGGTGACTCGATCGCCGTCAATGGCTGCTGCCTGACGGTGGAGGCTTTTTCCAAAGACAGCTTTACGGTAACCATGATGCCGCAGACTTTTGCCAAGACGACTTTTAAAAATCTGCAGGCTGGCGACCAAGTGAACATGGAACGCAGCGTGCCAGTAGGTGGCCGCTTTGAAGGGCATATCGTCAGCGGGCATGTTGATGAGACGGTAGAAGTTGTTGACTTGAAGCAAAACGAAAATGCCTTAGAGCTCCGCTTTTTCCTGCCGGACCGCTTAAAAAAGCAGGTCGTCCCGCAAGGGTCAGTGGCCATCAACGGGACCAGCTTGACGGTGATGAACACTGGTGATGACTGGTTCTCAGTTGGCTTGATCCCCCACACCCAGGATGAAACGAATTTATCTGGCCTGCAAGTTGGCGACCAGGTCAACCTGGAAACTGACGTGCTGGGCAAGTACGTGGAAGCCAATCTGGCTGCTTTTTTAAAAAATGAATTGGACAAGTAGAAAACACGAGGAAATAAAGATGGATGTCAAAAAGATTCAAGATGCAATTGCCTGGATGAAACAGGGCGGCCTGGTAATCGTGGCCGACGACGAAGACCGGGAAGCCGAAGGGGACATGATTGGTTTGGGCAGCAAGGTTACTCCGGAAAAAATCAACTTCATGACCAAGCATGCCCGGGGCCTGCTCTGCACCAGTATTGGCCGGGAGATCGCGGAAAGACTGGAACTGCCGCAGATGTGGCAGGACAACACGGACCCGTTTGGGACGGCCTTTACCGTCAGCGTTGACTACAAGACGACGACCACGGGGATTTCAGCTTACGACCGGGCAACTACGATCAAGGCTTTGGCCGACCCGGAAGCCAAGCCGGAAGCCTTTTTCAAGCCAGGTCACTGCTTCCCGCTGGTCGCTAAAGACGGGGGCGTTTTGGAAAGAAACGGGCACACGGAAGCCTCAGTTACCTTGGCCAGACTGGCTGGTGAAGCGGAAGTGGCCTACATCTGCGAAATTTTGAAAGAAGACGGGCACATGGCCCGCCGGCCGGAACTGGAAGAAATCGCCAAGGAATACGACCTGCCATACTTCACGATCGCGGAATTGCAGGAGTACTGCCAGAGCTTCGCGAGTAGCCGATCAGAATTCGTAAAACTGCCAACTGACTACGGCGATTTTGAAATCAAGGATTACGGCAATGGCAACCTGGTGATTAAGAAAGGCGAAATTGCCAAAAATGAGCCGGTAATGCTGCGGATCCACTCCAAGTGCCTGACCGGGGACGTCTTCGGCTCCAAGCGCTGTGACTGCGGCCACCAGCTCCACCAGGCCATGCGGCGGATTGAAGAAAAGGGGTCCGGGCTTATCCTCTACCTTAACCAAGAAGGAAGGGGGATTGGCTTGACTAATAAGCTCCGGGCTTATGCCTTGCAGGACCAAGGTCATGATACTTATGACGCCAACCTGCTTCTGGGCTTTGCTCCAGATGAGCGCAAGTACGACGTGGCCGCCAAAATGATCAAGGATTTGGGGATTAAGCAGGTACAGCTTTTGACCAATAACCCGGACAAGATCAAGCAATTGGAAGAGGCCGGGGTGGAGATTACCGACCGCCTGCCCCTGGAAATAGCGGCAACGGCTGAGGACCGCAGATATCTGGAAACCAAGCGGGACCGCTTTAAGCACATGTTAGTCAGTTTATAGTGAGGAAGAAAAAGATGGCAGTAATTCAAGGTGATTTTAAGCAAGTCCACGGCAAGGTAGCGATCGTGGTGTCCCGCTTTAACGAGCTGGTGACCAAGAGCCTGGCAACCGGCGCGGCCGAGACTTTGCTTAAGTTTGGGATCAAGGAAGAAGATATTGATACTTACTGGGTACCGGGGGCTTTTGAACTGGGCTTCGCGGCTAAAAAGCTGGTTGATTCCGGCAAATACGATGGGATCATGACTTTGGGGGCGGTGATCAAGGGCGAGACCGACCACTACGCGATGATCATCAGCAATGTAACCAGCGCGGTCATGGAATTGAATTTGGCGGGCAAGGTACCGGTGACTTTTGGCATGCTGACGACGGAGAATATCGACCAGGCCTTGCAAAGATCTGGCTTGAAAGTCGGCAACGAGGGGAGCGCGACCGCCCAGAGCCTGCTGGAAATGATGAGCCTGCAGGAAAAAATCGGTTAAGCCCCATAACTTGCAAGCGCTTAACTTTTGTGCTATTATCCTAAGTAGAGAAAGTACTTTCGAATATCGTATCGAACCTTATGGAAAGGGCGTATGCGAATGACAGAAAAGATGGTTGATGAGTGAGCCTCTTGAAAGGGCGTATTTATCAGTTTGCTGTCGGCAAGACCGAGGCTAAGGCAGCAGTCGCGATTTAGCGGGAAAGCCTTCCGCGCAAGGGTGTTCTGTTTGTGCACAGCGACTGGGCCGATCAAAAATGACGACTTGCCAGGCAGTTTGTAATAAAATTGAATATTATTGTGGCATAAGGGGCTTCGCGTTAGTGTTGAGACGCGGGGCCTTTTTCCTGTTAAAAAAGCTGACCAAGTCAGCTTCTTATTTTTGTTTAATTAAGGTCCTGGTTCTTCTTCAAGATCTCCAGATACTGCTTTTGAACCTCATTTGGAATGAAATTCTCGCGGATCCCCAAGCTGGAGTAGCAGTAGCTTCGCTGGCTTGGAACCAAGGGGATGGCTTTGACGCCGGGAACGTTTTCCACGGCAATATCCATCAAGTAGCTGACGCCCATTCCTTGCCGAACTAATTGCAAGGTAGCGTCAATATTGTCGACGATCAGCTTTTTGGTCGGTTGAAAACCAGTCTTAGCAAAGAGCCGGTCAAGGGATGTTCTTGATAAAAAGCGCTTGTGCCGCATGATCAAGGGCGTGTCTTTGATCTGAGCAATGCGGATTTCATCCAGCTGGGCCAGGGGACTGTCTTCAGCAACTACCAAAACATATTGATAGCGCTGCAAGGGGGTAGTCTTGATTCCTGGTAAGGGATCATCGCCTAATCTGGAGAAGACGATTACGTCAAAGCGTCCCTCCCGCAGATGCTGCTCAAGCAGGTGGGAATTTTCTTCTTTAGTTTCGATATTTGCCAGCATCCGGCCTTGGTTTAAGTGAGTGATCACTGATGCTAGCCAGGCCTTGCCGGCCAGTTCTGAATAGCCTAAGCGGAAGTTATTGGCGTTGGCCCGTTTGACTTCGATCTTAATTGAATTTTCCTCTTTGACTAATTTCTTGGCCCTTTTATATAAGACTTGTCCCGCTGGCGTGATGACCAGGGGAGCCCGGCTGGACTTTTTAAAGACCAGCTGGACCCCGCATTCTTCTTCCAACCTTTTGACCATGGCGCTGATGGCTGGGTGACTTGATTCTTTTGAGCAGTGGCATGATAGCTTTCGCTTTCCACCAAGTCGATAAAATAACGCAGATCTCTGAATTCCATATAAAAATCCTTTCGCTTATCGTAAAACATAGCTTTAACGTGCTGATTTATTGATAAATCAGATTTATCATGCTGGCTCTCTTTCAATTGCTTTAGGAGCGGGCGTGCCAAAGATCATGGCCGCTTTGATTCTGGCTTTCTGCGGGTCGGTCTTCCTGTCGACTTCGACTTACTCAGCTAGCCCGGCAGCTATGCTGTCCGGTACGGGCTATGTTTCAAACAAGGACTGGTGGAAGCTGAGCGCGATCATCGGTGTGATTTTCAATGTTATTTGGCTGGGCGGCGGTTTGCTGTGGACCAAGTGCATTGGTTATTGGTAAAAAATGAAGAGTTTGCTGACACTAGAGTGCCTCACTCTAGTGTTTTTTCTTGTTTAAAGCAAAAAAATAAAAAGTTTTACCTTTTTTCTCCCGGAAAAATTACGATAATCCGAACGATTCTTCGCAAAGAAAAAGATTTTCCCCCGTAAGCGAAAATAAAGGCAAAACTATATCAAGCAGCGCTTGTTACAACTCTGCCGGCTGTATCCATGATAAAGCGAATGAAAAGGCTGATTTGACCTTTCAAAAATAACGAGTATACTAATATTTGTTGTCGCGGCGAAGAAGGAATTCGCCGGAGACACGAAAAAGAAAATATCGAAAACTTGTTGACAAGAATCAAACAAGCGAGTAAGATATAAAACGTTGCGTCACTTGACGCAAGTTGGTACTTTGAAAACTGAACAAAGTTTCGCA
>NZ_QOCY01000056.1:0-11829 GCF_024701915.1 Lactobacillus leichmannii
GATCGACCAAAGCGGGATTCCTTTGGACTTGCGGAGCCCACATCTGCGGAGAAGCTCCATAACTTTGTAGTCCTTAAAGAACTTTTCAACAGAACTGGCAATTTTAGGTTCGTTCTTAGTATCGAATAATGGTAAACTAGACATAGCACAAGCCTTTCGTTTGATACTGATGATGTTTTGGTCGACTTAATTATATCAAGCGAACAAAGTCCTTGTGCTTTTTTATTGGCTAAACTATTGAATTTTCAAGGTACGAGCCCACGTTTGCAAGTGGGAAGTTTAAGTAATGTAATGGTATTTTCTGGCAGAAAGGTTGCATTATTGTGGCTACAGTTGTAAACTAATAAGTGTTAAGAGGCTACAAATGTAAACTTAGAATTCAATTAATGGAGGAAGCCAATTGAAGGATGGATGCAAAGAATGTAACCATCACCGATTCTGAATGGATGGTTATGAGAGCAATTTGGACAATGGGACATGCGACTAGTCGTTAACTAATCGATGCTATGAATGAATTAGAAGGCTGGTCAGCTTCAACAACCAAAACGCTACTTCACAGGTTGATTCAAAAACAGGCGGTTGCGCAGCATGGCGGCAGTGGCAGATGATTTGTTTGACCATATGTGTGCGATGCGGGCTGGCTCAACAATTGCCGGCGTTATTCAGTCAAGGGAACTCTCACGGGCGGATATTGCGAACTTACAGGCGATTCTAGCTGAAAAGGCCAAAACAGCGCCCGAGGAAGTTCAGTGTAACTGCTTGCCAGGTGATCAAACGTGTTAAGACTGTGGTGTTCTGTTTACTTTTAGGATTGCTGCACAAAAATCCGGAATCTGGGATTTCTGATGGCGGAAACTTATGAATTTTTGTCGTAATTCTCATTCATATAGTGGCATGGTGCTCCGCAAAGCAGAAGCCTAAATATAAGAACCTGGTGGAAAAATCCCGAGCCCGGGGATTTCCACACAAGGAACTTATATTCCGGCTTCTAACCGCTTTGCTACGCACACTTATTTTTAGGGGGTAGATAATCATGGCAAATAAAGAGGACCATATGAACATGAAAAACATGAGTGCTAAGAATATGGAAAATAATGAATCAAATATGAGTCATATGGATCATGATGACATGAAAATGGATCACGATATGACCGAAACGGATCATAATCAAATGAACATGGACCACGATATGGCCGAAATGGATCACAGCCAAATGAACATGAATCACGAAACTATGAATATGAGTGGGATGAATCACGGTGATATGGATATGGCTGGGACCGACATGATGATGCACGGTGGCTCAATGATGCATATGGGGAATTTGAAAGTTAAATTTTGGGTCTCCGTTGTCTTAGCGATTCCAGTTTTACTGTTAGCGCCAATCATGGGTTTAAACGTTTCCATCCTTAGTTTCAGTTCACCGCTAATTGTTGGCATTATCATCGTTTTGTTTGATACAGCACTTTACTTTTATGGCGGAATGCCATTTTTAAAGGGGGCTAAAGCGGAAATTCAGAATAAATCTCCTGAAATGATGACGCTAGTAACCCTTGGAATTTCCGTTTCGTATTTCTACAGTTTGTACGCATTTATTGCCAACAACTTCTTGAACCCGGCAAATCATGTAATGGATTTTTCGTTCGAACTTGCAACCCTGATTTTAATTATGCTTCTAGGACACTGGATTGAAATGAATGCATTGATGGGGGCTGGGGATGCCTTACAAAAGATGGCGGCCCTGTTGCCTAAGACAGCCCATCTAGTTACAGATAATGGTGAAACAAAAGAAGTGCCAGTATCTGATTTAAAAGTTGGTCAAACTGTCCAAGTGCGTTCAGGTGAGAGTATTCCAGCCGATGGTGTTATTACGGCTGGGGAGTCGACCGTGAATGAAGCACTGGTAACCGGTGAATCTGCTGCCGTTACCAAGAACGTTGGCGATAAGGTCATTGGTGGTACAACCAACAATAACGGGACGCTAACGGTTAAAATTAGTGGTACTGGTGACTCCGGCTATCTTTCTCAAGTAATGAAAATGGTTCAAAATGCCCAGCAATCTAAATCTAAAGCAGAAGATAAAGCTGATTTAGTTGCCAAGTATCTATTTTACGCGGCACTTGGTGTTGGGATTATTGCTTTCTTTGCCTGGTTACCCCAGGGATTAGAGACTGCAATGACGATCATGGTGACCGTCTTCGTGATTGCTTGCCCGCATGCGTTAGGATTAGCGATTCCATTAGTGGTTTCTCGTTCTACTACGATTGGCGCTCAAAATGGGCTATTAGTTCGAAATCGCCAAGCCATTGAAGCAAGTCAACATGTTAGCCACGTTCTCTTGGATAAAACTGGCACGTTAACAGAAGGTAAATTTACGGTGAATGCATTGATTCCAAATGATGGGATTGACGAAACAACGTTATTAAGCCGACTGGCCGCCCTTGAAAATAATTCGACTCATCCGCTGGCCCAAGCAATCATTGCTGAAGCCCAAGCGAAGGACATTGAAGTCGTTGCGGCTGAAAAGTCTCAAAATATTCCGGGCGTTGGTATTTCCGGTAATGTTGATGGCACTGACTATATGATTGTTAATGGTAACTATTTAACGAAGCAAGGGATTAGGTTTGACGAGGCCGCTGCTGATAAATGGGCTGCTAAGGGTAATTCCGTCAGCTTCCTATTGCAGGGCACCCAAGTTCAAGGAATGGTTGCTGAAGGCGACACCATCAAAGCGGGTGCTAAGGAATTAATTAGTGGTCTTCAGAGGCGAGGAATTACCCCCGTAATGCTCACTGGCGATAATCCAAAAGCCGCGGAACACGTTGCTAACTTACTAGGATTGACTGAATTTCATGCAGGCCTATTACCAGATGATAAGCAAAAGATTATTGCTGATTATCAAGCAAAGGGCAATCACGTCATCATGGTTGGTGACGGCGTAAATGACGCACCAAGTCTTGCCGCGGCCGATATTGGAATTGCAATTGGCGCCGGAACCGATGTTGCCATTGATTCCGCTGATGTTGTGTTGGTTAAATCAGAACCCAGCGATATTTTACATTTTCTTGATTTGGCTAAAATCACAAATCGGAAAATGGTTCAAAATCTCTGGTGGGGAGCAGGCTACAATATTGTCGCAATTCCACTCGCTGCCGGTGTGTTGTCATTTATTGGAATCATTCTAGACCCAGCCGTTGGTGCTGCGGTCATGGCGATGTCGACAATTATCGTGGCAATTAATGCGATGGGATTGACTGATGAAAAGATTAAAAACGTGTAATTAAGTGATGACAAAAAGAGGAGAAAGATCAGCTGGTAGTCTGGCCTTTCTCCTCTTTATGATCATCATGTTAATTACTTAAACTTCCCACACCAAAAAGAACTATGAAGCCTTGAAAACTCAATAGTTTAGCCAGTAAATATTCAATTAAGCTGCTAGTGATGGCTAGTGATGGCGATATAGACTCTTGCATGTACTTCGGGAGGCGTGAAATGAAAGCGTTGGTGAACCTTTCCATCTGCTCTTCTGTCGGTTGGAAGATCTCTTTCGCACTCTCGAACATGGCTTCCACCAGGATTTGTAGGGAGTGGCTGATATTACGCGTGGTGCTAGTTGAAGAAGCTGAATCCATATCTCTGTAGGATGTAGCTGATATTGTAAGTTAGTACAATTATCTCGACAGTTTGTTGGAAACCATCTACACTTCTTGCAAGTATATTTTCAATCCCGTAGTACTTTAGTACAGAAAACACACTCTCGATTGTTCTGCGAATTGCCATTAGCTCTCTTTTGTTATGCTGCTTAGCACCCTTCATATTTTTCCGATAAGGTGTCCACAGTATATAACCGTCTATCTTGAGGGCATCGTGCAGTCGTTTGCCTATATAACCTTCATCGCCTAAGATAAAGTGCCCTTTGGGACGGGTACTGAGAATCAGCTCTTCTGCTTCTTTTGCATCGTGGATTGATTCCTTGGTGATTAAATAGCCAAGAACATACCCGTCCTGAGATACGGAAAAATGGCCTTTAAAACCGTAGTAGTAAAACTTTTTGGTTGAGTTATAGCCAATGTTGGCTGTTCCTTCAAACACCTTAGCTCTGCGGTTTCTGATTGGCTGACACAAAGGCATGGGTAGACTGTCAATGATCATATACTGATTGGACAGATCGACTCTTGACTTCAGATCGTTGACGATCTGAGCAGTGATGCCAAGAAGCGCTCTAGCCCTGCGATTAAAACGAGACCTAGAAAGACCACAAAGTCCCCAGCAACGGGCAAATCTGCGCTGAGAAGATATACCTTCCTCAGCTTGCCAGACAAGTAATGCAATGATCTCGTAGTCTGGAACCTTTACCAGACTGGTATTGCGGCGGTGAGTTAACCGAGATGGGGCGTACTTGTAATAAAGTTTCTTGCAGATTTTCGACAAAGTTCTAAACTCTACTTGCAAATGGTGACTATAAGGTTTACACCGGTATTGTAACTAGAGTTATTACTCAATAGAGATGAGATAGAGAGGGAAAAACATGAGCATCAAAAAGATTGTTAAGCTGGCTATCCTTCCAGCATTACTGCTTGCTTTATCACAAACAGGCCTGCCAAGCACTATGGCGGACGCATTGACCACGGCAGCTGTAGCGCAAACTGCCGCAACTGCCAAAAATGCTGATGTAGCAACCACCGCGGCGACTGCTGAAAAGGCAGCAGGGGACGGCGCCCTTGGTGAAGGCTGGGGAGTAATCCCAGGTATCCCAGGTATCCCAAGCAAGCCAGGAGTTCCAGGTAAGCCAGGCGTGCCGGGCAAGCCGGGCATTCCAGGCTACGGGTCTCTTGCATCAACTGCAGCTACCGCGGCCACTGCCGCAACTGCCGCAACTGCAGCTACCGCGGCCACTGCCGCAACTGCCGCAACCGCGGCTACGGCAGCGACTGCAGCCAAGGCTGTTAAGGTTAAGTAGCCCCCATTACTTCAAAGGGGATGTTGATTTTATCAACCAGACAATTTTTGAAATATCACTTACGGGCGTAATCATTTATCTGCTCTGGGTCTTCTTGCTTCTGGCCGCCGGGCAAAACGGCAAGTCAATTGAACTTGAGCCCCTGTTAGCCAAGGGCTACCAGTTGATCCTGCTGGTTCCGGCCATGAATGAAGAAGGCATCATCGAGCAGACTATGCGCCTGTTTTTAAGGGAAACAGCGAATTTCCCCAATGTAAAAATGGTCATCATCGATGACGCGTCCAGTGACGACACGGCCTTGCTGGTCAAAAATTTTAGCAAGCAGGCTGGCGGCAGGATTCAGCTACTGCAAAGGCAGCTGCCCCAGGCCCAGACAGGCAAGGGCAATGCTCTTAACTGGGCCTACCAGCAAGTTATTCTGGAAAGCAGGGACCGGGATCATTTGATCTGCGGCGTTTTGGACGCGGATGCCTACATGGCGGAAGAAAGCTACCAGAAGGTTATCCAGTATTTTGCCCAGGATGAAAAACTGGACCTGCTCCAGACCAGGGTGGGGATGCTGGAGACCAGAAACTGGCTGCAGATCATGCAGGACATTGAGTTCACGGTCATCAACGACTTGATTCAGAACACCAGAAACCGCTTAGGCAACGCGGCGGCTTCCGGCAATGGCCAGTTTATCCGGGTTTCCTCGGTGACGGCTCAGCGGCCATGGGGCAACGCCTTGTTGGAAGACTTTGAGTTCAGTACCCGTTTTTTAATGGAGGGGAAGAAGACTTTGTATGCCGGGGATGCGGTGGTTTATCAAGAGGCCATCGACAAACTCCGTCCCTTTATTAAGCAGCGGGCCAGATGGACGCAAGGGGGGCTTGACTGCCTATTTGGCTACTGGAGCCGGGTGCTACGGAGTCCTTTTATCAATTTGCCAGCTAAGGCGGAGATGACTTTTTACATGCTGATACCTTTTATCACGCTATTTACGGGTATCGCCAGCCTGGCTGTCTTCGTCTTCACCTTGGTCAATTTCGATGACTACTGGCCGCTCTTAGCGGTGATCGAGGGGATTAATTTGCCCTTTAACGCCTACATCATCGTGCAGTACCAGCGGGCAAGCCATACCAGGCAATATGGCTTGCTGGTTTGGACCGTGATAACTTTTGGTATTTACAATTACTTGCTTTACCCGGCGATCGTGATCGCTTTTTTTAAAAAATTAGCGGACGGACTAACTGGGTTAAGACGACACATGGAATTAAGAGAAAAATCGGGAGGAAAGTCTCATGAAAAAATGGAAGTAAACTTTAGTGGTGGCTAGTGCCACTTTAGGGATGTTCTTTGCCTTTGGCAGCAGCGTTAAGGCTGATGATGTAAACGATAAACGACGCGGCTAACACGACTGCCGTGCAAGTGCAAAAAACGCAAACTGCAACTGAACAGACTACTAGCACTAGTTCTGACACGGCTGCTACTGCAAGCAAAGCTACTGAAGCAACGACTGCCAGCGAAGCGACTACTGCAAGCCAAGCTGCTGAAGCTACTACTGCCGACACGGCAAGCAAGGCTGAAACCGCGGCAACTTCAGAGAAGTTAGCTAGCGATCTGGCTGAAACTGCTGCTACTGCAGGTACTGCAGACACTGCAGGTACTGCCGGCACTGCAGGTACTGCAGGTACCGCAGGTACTGCCGAAACCGCCCCAACTGCCCCAACTGCGCCTACTGAACCAAGCAAGCCAACTACTCCAACTTGCCAGCGTTACGTTGTGGTTGTAATTATCCGGGTTCACTACTACAGCTACCGCAGCTACAGCTGCCGCCCATTCTTCGCAGCGAACCGTTGCTTCCGCTCCTGCGCTTGGATGCCATTCTTCTTCTAAGCCAGCAGCTCTGACTTAAGTACATTTTTTTGGCTCTACGTCAACTAGCGTTGAAGAATAAATTTATCATTTGAGGCGGTTCTCCATTTGGGGAGCCGTCTTTGTCATGTTATGCCGTGATTTGGTAGATTCGTTTGAAGAAGTTCAGCTGATTCTTGAAGCCAAAACAGGATCGTTTGAGTGACTTGATGAGGCGGTTAACCCCTTCGATCGGACCGTTGGAATAAGGGCTGGTGACATCGGCGAGAACAGCGACTTTGTGTCGCTTAAGCGTCGCGATCGTCATGTCCATTGCCGTACCGTTTGGCTCGTAAGTAGCTAACAGGTTTGCCAGTTCCGCGGGATGTTTCTTCACCATCAAAGCATCATGAAGCGCTAAGTAGGTCTCGTAGGTTTGCTTGAGCTTGGGCTCAGTATCAAGTGCGATATCGATGGCCTCCTGTTGCGTGACGTCTTCATTCAAACCAAACAGGAACTGTTTGTGTTTAGCGTCAGGCGCAGTTTGATGAAAAAGCCGCCAGTTTGTCTTCATGATCTTATAAGGACGGCTGTGCTTGTCATCAAGCTGTTTGAGCGCTTGGACGCGTACCTGATCAAGGGCACGAGCCGCAAGTTGAATGATATGGAACCGACCAATGACGACTTGGGCCTTGGGGAAAACCTCATGAATAATCGTCTGATAAGCTGCATTCATGTCCATGGTGACCGTCTGGACCCGAGTGCGTTCAGCGAGTGAATAATGAGCGATGAAGAAGTTTTTAATCGTGCGATTGAATCGGCCACCAAGCAAGGCAATCAGACGATGTGAATCGGCATCAAGACAGATAAACGACATCATGCCATGAGTGGAACGGAACTCATCAAAGCAGAGTCGCGTGGGTAGCCGGCGAGCCGGTCGGAGTTTGAGATTTTGATCAATGATCCGTTGAACCGAGGAGGCTGAGATTCCGATAATACGGGCGACGGTTTTGACCGGCAACCGTTCATGCGCTAACTTCATGATTCGTTCTGTCATGTGAGCGGCGATCGTGTGGCTGGGTTGCACGAGTGGCGTCTTGGCACTGACTGTGTGGTAACAGTTATGACAGCGCTATCGTTGCTTGTGCAAGTCAATGACTGTCGGCATTTCAACCCCGTTGAGGACGCGCACGTGGGCCGTGTAAAACCCGTTAGGGTGCAAGGCCCCAAAGCCACAAAGCCACACAGTGGGCACCGGGTTAACCGGTAAGTCAGCTCGGCATCAATCACATGATACTGGCGGCGACGTACCCCGTTGCCGCGATATTCATGACGAACAAAGGCTACTTTGATATTATGGTCTGGTATTCCAAGGACGGACAGTGTAGGATCGTATTGGGACATTTACTCATAACCTCGCTTGCTTTTGGTTTCGACGCTAACAAGCATAGCATGGACACTGAGTAGGTGTCTTTTTGCGTTATCCAAAAAGGGCCTATACGTTCAGTGTTGATTATTTCTCAACACCAGAAAGTGTAGACCCATTTATTTTTTCCTTGATTGGTGGTATTTCAATGCTATCGATTAAATCATTAAAACGTTAGTAAGATTTTTTTAGCAATCCTTATTTAAAGTTAAGGATTGCTTTTTGTTCTCTTCAGTTGCAATCGCTTGCAACTTGCACCTATCCTCTGCTATACTTGTGCCAACAATGGTAATTGTTTATTCACCTAAATTTAGGATAGAGGTAATTAAATGACTGAAAGTTATCAATTTGATGTTTTGTACTTAGGCGCGGGGCATGGTGCCTTCGACGGGGCGGTTCCACTAGCTAATAGTGGTAAAAAAGTCGCCATTATCGAAGCAGACAAAATCGGGGGAACTTGTCCAAACCGTGGATGCAACGCGAAAATTACGCTGGACAACCCGGTTCAACTTTTACGCCACCAAGAACGCCTTGATGGCATTGTAAATGGTGACTTAAAGCTGGATTGGACTGCCAATGTAGAACATGAACACGAAGTCATCGACGGCTTGCCGGACATGATTACTGGTTTACTCGACTCTGTTGACATCGAAATTATTCACGGTCGTGGAAAATTTGTTGATGATCACACCATCGAAGTGGATCAACAGCGCTACACCGCTGACAAAATCGTGATTGCAACGGGGCTACGTCCCCACCATCTAGATGTTATGGGCTCAGAACTTACGCATGACAGTACCGATTTTATGAACCTCAAACAGCTTCCTGAAAATATCGCAATTATTGGCGCGGGCTATATCGGCATGGAATTTGCCACGATTGCCAATGCTGCCGGCGCGAACGTCACTGTACTTTTACGCCATAATCGGGCGTTGCGCAAATTTAATCAAGATTACGTAAAACAAGTCATTGCCGACCTCGAAAAACGAGGGGTGAAGTTCATTTACAACGCTCAGGTGGATCGTTTTGAGGAAGACGGTTCTCATTTTACCGTGTCTTATAACGATCACGAAACCCTCACCACCGACTGGATTTTGGATGCTACCGGACGAATTCCTAACATCGAAAACATCGGATTAGACGAAGTAGGCGTTAGTTACAATGCTAACGGGATCGAAGTTAACGATCATCTTCAAACTAACATTGATAACATCTATGCTTCTGGTGATGTGCTTGATAAAGAACAGCCTAAGCTCACTCCGACTGCGATCTTTGAATCTAGTTATTTAACCCAACTTTTCACAGGAAAGACTACTGACGCAATCAACTATCCGCCCATCCCAACCATTGTCTTTACCTCACCACAAATCGCACAGGTTGGTATGAGCGTCGAAGAAGCTCAGCAAAATCCTGATTACACCATTAAAACTAATCATCTTCCTGACGGATGGTTCCGCCAAGTTGATAAGGAAACAATTGGTGATAACACCTTGATTTACGATCAAGACCATCATCTTGTAGGAGCAGCTGAAGTTAGTGAACATGCTGCCGATGCAATTAACGTTTTATTACCAGCAATTGAGTTTCAATATACAGCTGAACAACTAGGCCGCATCGTACCTCTCTTCCCTACTTTGGGAGCGGACGTCTGGTCACAGATTTAAAAAAACGCTGAGCCTCTTTTAAGGAGACTCGGCATTTTTTATTATTCGCCGATTGTAAAATTAAACTGAACACTGTTGAAACCTATAAGCTGAACATTCTTAATGATCCAGATGCAAAGACTGTCTACTGTGAAGACGTTCGCAAGTTTAATCTAGATGACGATGAGAAGCTTGGAAACATTGATGCTTTAATTTTCGGTTTTCCATGTAATGACTACTCAGTGGTGGGGAAGCACAAAGGTCTTGAAGGGACTTATGGTCCACTTTATAGCTATGGCGTACACGTTTTGAAGAGATATCAGCCTAAAGTTTTTGTGGCTGAAAACGTTGGTGGGCTGACTTCGGCAAACCAGGGTGAAGCCTTCATTCAAATTTTGAAGGCATTGCAAGAAGCTGGTTACACTCTGACACCAAACTTTTACAAGTTTGAACAGTATGGCGTTCCTCAGATGCGACACCGTATCATTATTGTTGGGATCAGAAACGACTTAGCGGAAAAGGGGATCAAGTTCCATGTCCCAGCACCGACTACGCCAAACCCATCTAACTACAAGACGGCGGGTGAAGCATTGACTAATCCACCGATTCCAGCTGATGCGCCAAACAATGAAATGACTCATCACAACAAACGTACTGTTGATATGCTTAATTATATCCCCGAAGGTGGCAATGCATGGTCGTTGTCTATTCCAGAAGAATTGCGTTTGCATGTTAAGGGGGCAAAACTCTCCAACATTTATAAGCGTTTGACCTTCAATAAACCGTCTTATACGGTAACGGGTTCTGGCGGTGGTGGCACTCATATGTATCACTGGAGTGAAAATCGCGCTCTAACAAATAGAGAGCGTGCGCGTTTACAGACTTTCCCAGATGACTATGTATTTGTTGGTGGGAAAGAAAGCGTTCGTCGCCAAATCGGTATGGCGATTCCGCCAGAGGGGATGAAGCATGTTTTGATGGCCGTGCTTAAGACGTTTGCAGGCGTAGATTATCCGAGTGTTGAACCTACTGAGCGTTTACAGCCAGAAATCCTCTTCAATGTCAGCGGTAGCGAAGTCGCAAACTTAGTTAAACATTAATAGAGCATAAGAAAACTGTTTCCGGTAAGAGCTGGAAACAGTTTTTTGTATGTATTCAGACTAAGTTTAGGCGAATTCCGTCACGTCTTTGACATCATAACGGACAGTATCTGGAACAACTTCACTTGGGTCCGGTTTGCCATCTTCATAGTTCTTTTTGGTGTGGGAAGTTTAAGTTATATCGCTTTCTCAGCGTCAGCAATGCCAACTTAGGCGAATTCCGTCACGTCTTTGACATCATAACGGACAGTATCTGGAACAACTTCACTTGGGTCCGGTTTGCCAATGGAGATGGCCATCACTGGAATGTATTGTTCTGGGTCCAGGCCAAATTCTGCTGCAGCCTTGCTTGCATCATAGCCAGCCATTGGGTTGGTTTCGTAGCCGTGTTCACGGGCAACCAGCATCAGTTGCATGGCAACTAGTGAGGCATCAACCATTGCGTCTGCAACTAACATTTGCCGGTCAGCCTTTTCATAAAGTGGAAGGAAGGTGTTAACCGCGGCATCGCGTGCTTCTGGAGTTACCTTCTTTTCTTCTACCATGCCATTCCACAGGTCACGATACTTCAGATATGACTTAGTGTTACCGAAAACCATGATCGTGGCTGGAGCAGTGTCAACTTGAGGGTAATTGAACGGCATTAAGAAATCGTGAAGCTTCTTCTTGCCTTCTGGAGTGTCGACAATAACAAAGTGCCAGGACTGCAGGTTGCAGGCACTTGGAGCAGAGATAGATTCATTAATGATTTCCAGCAATTCGTCACCGGAAATCTTCACGCTGGAATCATAGTGCCGGATAGACTTTCTGTTTTGCATGATATCTTTAAAATCGTTGTTCATTTTATTACCTCAAAGAATGTACGAT
>NZ_QOCY01000057.1:0-73849 GCF_024701915.1 Lactobacillus leichmannii
GCAGGCTCTGCGCAACCAAGTTCGCAAGTGGGACAAGCCGGTTAAAGGCTCAAAAGGCAAGCTAGAAACAGTCTACAACTTTTAGGCCAAGCACTGGGTAGGCGCTCTCCGTGAAGCATGTGCCAACATAAAAAGCATGTGGTCGAATCTGGCTAACCGTTTGAAGAAGCTGATTCAAGGAAATGAAAATTTTTCTGCAGATCAGCGCCACCTTCTGTTCTTTATCTTGAAATTTAAAAGCGCATGGCAAGCCGTTCTTCTTCACAAGCCAATTGAGCTGCCAGAAGAATACACTGAAGCTTTGACTGAAATAGAAGCTAAACTGACGGATAAGCAAATCAAGCAAGCGCACAGCTACCTGCGCCGGATTACGTACCACTACCACTACCGGGCACGGAAGTCGGGCAAGCTTGGCTCTAGCATGAAGTGTGACTTGAATTGGGCATTTGAAGGAAATACTTTTTCATTCAGTTCAGACGTGCCTAGAAAGCAGTTTTCTGTGGAGATGACCAGCCCGTGGAGTTATCCACGCACCGGCGATATCACAGTGGTGCTTGACCGCATCAAGCAGCGCCTTGAAGTTCATAAGCTGATCTCTAGCAAGCGTTACAGCAATGATTCAAAGAAGGCAATCGGCATTGACAAGGGGCTTGCCACCCTGCTTTCCTGCAGCAGCGGCAATGAATATGGTGAAAACTTCAGTAAGCTTGCCAATGCCATCGTTCACAAATACGGCAAGCAAAACGCAAATCGCCAGCCATATATGAGTTTGCGCTGGCAGCTCAATCAGCAGCTTGAGCAACTGGAGAAGGCAAACCAACCTTTCTCTAAGACTGCTTTGAGGAAGAAAATAAAACTGCTTGGCAAGCTCAAGAATCTGGAGCAGAACAATATCGGCAGAAAGTCGTATGACAAGAGCTACCGGTCAGCGCAAGAAACTGTCAGAAGCTTTATCAACCATGCGATAAACAGAATGATCGAGACAGAGCATCCGGCGGTCATTGCCAAGGAAGACTTGACGTTCGTAAAAGAAAAAGGCGTCAAATCAGATAACAGCAGATTCGCAAGAAAGATGCGCAAACGCTTGAATTCATGGACTAAGGGCCAACTGGATGAGCGCATTGTATATCTTTCAAGCAAGAATTCGATTGAAACTCATGATGTCAATCCGGCATATACTTCTCAGTACTGTTCAATCTGCGGGCAGCATTTTGAGGAAAGATACGGCAGTCATCATGAACTGACTAGATGCAAGAAATGCGGCGAGATGAATGCGAACATCGCCGCAGCCAAAAACATATTGAGTAGATTAACTGACGAAGAAATCACGCTTTACACGCCTTACAAGCGAGTTAAGGAGATTCTTGCCAGTCGGATAAAAGAAGCATAAGCCAAGCAATACTACAAAGTTGAAGGCTCTAGCATGTAAGAGCAGTCAGCTTTAACGAGCTCAGTTCGGGGTATTAAAATCGCGGCTTGACTGCTTCGAGATGCATCACGATATGCTTGACTGCTTCGAGATGCATCACGATATGCTTGCCTGCTTTTTGCGGGCAAGATGCCTTTCCGACTGCCAGGCTAAAAGTTTCCAGTGGGGCAGATAAAAAGCTATTGGATAATGCCATTTGGCGTTATTTGACAGCCAACCGTACTCACTGACCTTAACTTCAAAAGGTTAAAAATCTGATTTCTTTTGCCAAGTTGAATCTACCCATAGATTTAACTAGAAAGGAATATCAGAAAAACTTACCAATACTGATGTGATTATCAAGATTTAGTAAGTTTTATGATTCGGAAGGAGAGACTAACAGGATACTTGCTTATCTTCTTTGGCCACACTAAAAGCCTGTCTCCAGCTGGAAACAGGCTTCTTTAATTCATAATTTAAGAGAGCAGGATAAGGCTTAAGCCACTTTTTCCTGCTTCCACTTCAGGCCGATGCCGGTAAAGCCGCTGAGGATAGAGAAGACAGGTGACAGGAGGCTGAACATGGTGAAAGGGAGGAAGTCCAGAACTGGTACGCCTAAGGCTGAAGCCACAAAGGAACCAGCCACCCCCCAAGGGATCAAGTAGTTGATGACGCTGCCCCCGTCTTCCAGGGCCCGGCTGAGGGCCAGGGGGTCAAGGCCGATCCGCTTGTAAGCAGGCTTAAAGGCGTTGGCCGGCAGGATAACAGACAGGTATTGTTCACCGACGAAGAGGTTGATCCCAATCCCGGCCATGATTGTCGTCAAGATCAGCCGGCCCGGCTTCTTAAGGCGTTCAACCAGAGGCTTCATGGCGCTGTCGATAATGCCCAGGTGCATCAAGATTCCGCCCAGGGCCAGGGTCATGATGATCAAGGAAACAGTCCCCATCATGCTGGAGATCCCGCCCCGGGTCAAGAGGGCGTCAACGGTCTTGTTGCCGGAATTTGAAACGTAGCCGGATTCAATCAGCGTTGCCAGCTTTTGCATCTTGAAGCCCGGATTTTGGACAAAAATCATGACAACGGACAAGAAGATGTTGGCAAAAAGCGTTTGAATGGCTGGCACCTTTTTCCAGGCGCAGGCGAACATCAAGATGATCGGCAAGGCTGCCCAGAAGGAAACTGAGAAGTGCTGGCGGAGGCTGCTTTCTACGGTCGCGATGCCAGCTAAGGAAGTTGCCTTATTGCTCTGGCCCAGGAAGAAGAAAAAGAGCAAAGAGCCGATAAAGGCGGGAATAGTTGACCACATCATATTCTTGATATGGTCAAAGAGGTCAGCTTCAGCTACCGCGGAGGCCAGGTTGGTTGAGTCAGACAGTGGAGACATCTTGTCGCCAAAGACGGCGCCGGAGATAATGGCCCCAGCCGTCAAAGCCGGGTTGATGCCTAAAGTGCTCCCCATCCCAAAGAGGGCGATCCCGACGGTGGACACGGTCGTAAAGCCGGACCCGATGGCCAGGCCGACCAAAGAGCAGACCAGGAAGACCGAGGGAACGAAGAAGTGGCTGCTGATCATATGAAAGCCCAGGACCATCAAGAATGGAATAATCCCGGCCTGGATCCAGACAGCAATCAAGGTCCCAATTAAAAGGAAGAGAAAGATCGGGACAATGGCCGTGGAAATCCCCTGGCTGATCCCCTTCATGACTTCTTCCCACTCAAAGCCGCGGATCTGCAGCCAGAAGATGAGCAAGGCGATGACAGTCAAGACCGGGATCTGCGGGGACATGCCAAAGCCGATGACGCCCCAGCCCAGCATGACCAGCATCAAAATAAGAATAGTTACTGCTTCTTTAAAACTGATTTGTTTGTTCATGTGTTTGTTCCTTAGTTAAATCTGTATTTGCTTTTGCCAGTTTAAACCAAGGTTTGATATCGCTTCATATTTCTCCTTTCTACAAACAAAAAGCCCCAGCCGAGTCGGTTGACTCAGGCTGGGGCGCTTATAGGCACGGTACCACCCAACTTTGCAGCATGCTGCACTTGCTTTAGCCGTAACGGGGCTGGACCGGCCGAGCTGCTTGATCCCGTAATTCGCTGCTCCAGGCCTGTCCGGTTCGCATCAACCACCGGTTTTCTGAGCGCTGAGCCTGGCTGCTACTAAAAGATCACTCGAATTTTTATGTTTCCTACTATAACATTATGAGCTTTGTTAAGCAACGCTTTTGCTAATTATTTTTTAAGCAGGCGGGAAGACAATAGCCAAAAACGATGAAAAGTGAGACCGGCTTTCAATTGATTTGCAGATATCGTCTGTTTTGGAGGAAAAAAGACGCAAAAAAGCGAAAAAGTAGAAAAAATCTCTCAAAAGGGTTTGACGGACCTGGAAAAGTTTGCTAATATTAATATACATGAATTGGAGTAGTACTCAAGTGGCTGAAGAGGCGCCCTTGCTAAGGGTGTAGGTCGGGAAACCGGCGCCAGAGTTCGAATCTCTGCTACTCCGTTATAACCACAAATATATAAGACAAGCGACTGATTTGACAGAATCAGCCGCTTTTTTTCATCTAATAAGTATTTTTCTTTTCTTAATTAAAACTGGTATTTTTTGAAAAAATGCAATTTTTGGGCCTCTTTTTGCGTTATTGTAATGCATTTTCAGTCATAGAGATAAAATTAACAAAAAGTTGAAAAAGGTTTCAAGAAAGTTCTTCACGTAAGCGCTTTTTATTGTATAATAGGAATGTACCGAAGTTTTTGAGGAGGAAATATCATGGTAGGAATTGTTTTAGCTAGCCATGGCGGTTTCGCGGACGGTATTGCCGAATCCGCGCAAATGCTCTTTGGCCCACAAGACAATTTTGCCCATGTCATTCTGAAGCCTTCTGAAGGCCCAGATGATATTAAGGGTAAGATGAATGAAGCGATTGCTTCTTTTGCAGACCAGGAAGAAGTTTTGTTCCTGGTTGACCTGTGGGGTGGCACGCCTTTCAACCAGGCAAACGGTTTGCTCGACGGTCACGACAAGTGGGCAATCGTTTCCGGTTTGAACTTGCCAATGGTAGTTGAAGCCTTGACTCAAAGAATGATCAATGACAAGGCTACCGCGCAAGACATCGCGACTGCGATCATTAAGCCGGCTAAGGATGGTATCAAGACCAAGCCTGAAAGCTTAATGCCTGCAGAGCAAAAGGCAGCTGCACCTGCAGCCGCAGCTGGCGCTCCTAAGGAAGCAATCCCAGAAGGGACTGTTTTGGGCGACGGTCACATTAAGATCGTTGGTGCCAGAATTGACTCACGTTTGTTGCACGGTCAAGTTGCAACTGGTTGGATTCCATCACTTCACCCAGACCGGGTTATCGTGGTTTCTGACAAGGTTGCCAAGGACGACCTTCGCAAGAGCATGATCCGTGAAGCTGCTCCAGCTGGTACGGTAGCACACACCGTTCCATTGGAGAAGATGAAGGAAATCTCTGAAGACCCGCGTTTTGGTAATACGCGCGCCTTCTTGTTGTTTGAAAACCCAGAAGATGCTTTGCAAACGATCAAGAACGGCGTAGACATCAAGACTTTGAACGTCGGCTCCATGTCATACAGCAAGGGCAAGGTTAACGCCAACAACGTTCTGTCCATGGATCAGACTGACGTCGACACTTTCCGTGAACTCGAAAAGATGGGCATCAAGTTCGACGTCCGCAAGGTTCCTTCAGACACCCCTGAAAACATGGATTCAATTCTGAAGAAGGCACAAAGCCTGCTCGATGAACAAAAGTAGTGGGAAAAGGAGTTAAAAATGGACTTAAATGCTATTCAAGTCATCCTGGTGATTGTGGTAGCTTTCCTGGCCGGGATGGAAGGTATCCTGGATGAATGGGAATTCCACCAACCATTGGTTGCATGTACTTTAATCGGTTTAGTTACTGGCAATCTTACCTTGGGTATTATGCTCGGTGGTTCTTTGCAAATGATCGCTTTGGGTTGGGCCAACATCGGTGCCGCTGTCGCACCTGACGCAGCTTTGGCCGCTGTTGCCTCAGCCATCATTTTGATCAAGGGTGGTCAAGGTACCAAGGGTATCGGGACTGCCACTGGCTTGGCCATCACTTTGGCCGTTGCCGGTCTATTCTTGACCATGTTGGTCCGGACTATTTCAACTGCCATCGTTCATATCATGGACAAGTACGCCGAAAAAGGTAACTGGCGCATGATCAACGTATGGCAATGGATCGCTGTCTGCTTGCAGGGTCTGCGCATTGCTATCCCAGCTGGCTTGTTGCTTGCTATTCCAACTGAAACTGTTAGAAGCGCACTGGCTGTTATGCCAGCCTGGCTGTCAGCTGGTATGACCATCGGTGGTGGTATGGTTGTTGCTGTAGGTTACGCTATGGTTATCAACATGATGGCCAGCCGTGAAGTATGGCCATTCTTCGCCATTGGTTTCGCTTTGGCCGGCGTTAAGGACTTGACTTTGATTGCCTTGGGTGCGATTGGTTTATCTATGGCCTTGATGTACCTCGCTTTGGAAGAAAAGGTAAGCAAGGGCTCTGGCGATGCTGCTGCAGCTGGTACTGGTGACCCGCTGGGCGACATCATTGATGACTATTAGAAATCAAGCCAGAAAGGAGAGATAAATCATGACTGAAAAGAAAGTAACTTTATCAAAGCGTGATCGTTGGGACGTTATGTGGCACTCACAATTTCTGCAAGGTTCATGGAACCACGAAAGAATGCAGAACGGTGGTTGGGCCTACAGTATGATCCCAGCTTTAAGAAAGCTGTACCCAAACAAGGAAGACATGGCTGCTGCTTTGCAACGTCACCTAGTCTTCTTTAACACTCACCCTTACTTGGCTTCACCAATCATTGGTGTTACCCTGGCTTTGGAAGAAGACAAGGCTAATGGCGTTGAAGTTGACGACGAAGCTATCCAAGGTGTTAAGGTTGGTATGATGGGGCCTTTGGCCGGTGTCGGTGACCCAGTCTTCTGGTACACTGTTCGTCCAATCCTCGGTGCCCTTGGTGCCTCAATGGCCATCAACGGTAACATCCTCGGGCCAATCCTCTTCTTCATTCTTTGGAACCTGATCCGTATCGCCTTCTTGTGGTACACTCAAGAATTGGGTTACAAGGCTGGTGCCGCTATCAGCTCCGACCTTTCAGGTGGTTTGCTGAAGAAGGTTACCCGTGGGGCTGCCATGATGGGTATGTTCGTCCTGGGTGCCTTGATCGAACGTTGGGTAAGCATCAACTTTACTCTGAAGGTTTCAGAAGTGCCAATCCAAAAGGGTGGTTACATCGACTGGACCAAGCTGCCAAGCGGTACTGCTGGTATCAAGGAAGCCTTGACCCAACAAGCTGCTGGTCTGTCCTTGACTAATACCAAGGTTACTACTCTGCAAGACAACTTGAACATGCTGGTTCCAGGTTTGGCAGGTCTGCTGCTTACCTTCCTTTGCATGTGGCTCTTGAAGAAGAAAGTTTCTCCAATCGTTATCATCTTGGGGATCTTCGTTGTTGGTATCCTCTTCCACGTATGGGGCTTGATGTAAGATTAACAAATGGCTCAATCAATGAATAAGACCGTTGATCTGGCTGTATCCGGAACTTGGTTCCGGGCCATGTCTACCTACGGCAAAGTTATGATCGGCGATGAAGCTTTTGAATTCTATAACGAGAAGAATGTTGAAGACTATATCCAGATTCCTTGGGATCAGATAACTTATGTAGTCGCGGACGTTTACTTCAAAGGGAAGTACATTCCCCGCTTTGAGATCCGGACTAAGAAGGATGGGAAGTTCATCTTTATTACCAAGGATCCGAAGAAGACTCTGCGGGCGATCCGTAAGTATGTCCCGGCCGACCACATGCGGCAGGCTTTGGGAGTTTGGGATACGATCAAGCTCTTCTTTACTCGCAAAAAGAAATAGAATGGAAATAAGCTCGGACCAAGTCCGGGCTTATTTTTGTGCGGTAATGTTAAAAATCTCCGTGTTATACTGAAAAGAGAGTTTTGCCAATGGAGGATCGACATGAAAGCAAAGCAGGCGTATAAGCTGGTGGACCAGCTCCGCAATCCAGGACCAAGAAATTACTACATCGATTGCTTTCCAAAAATGGAGCCGCCAGACAATTATGATGAGATATTTGAATACCTGAGGTCGCATACGATTGGCGAAGCCTACGCGGACAAAATGCTCCTGTTGCTGTTAATGCTGGTCAGCCAGTATGAGACACACATTTTTTGGATCATGATCTGGCTAAAGAAACTTATCCTGACTTGCTTGACCGGGATTTGACCGAGCTGCCTGTGGCTGATCTGCTGGAGATCAGCAAGAAGTTGATTGTGACAGATCACTACCTTGGGGTAAATGTCCTTTTTAAGGACAAGAAGCACTATTCCTTGCTCCGGATCGAAAGCGGCATTGATGCTGATCTGTATAAGCTTTCTAAGAAGTCGAAGAAGCTGGTTAATAAGCTGCTTAAGCGTAACGGCCTCTTCTTGGTGAAATACTAAAGTACATAAAAAAGCTGACCTTGCGGTCAGCTTTTGTTGTATCTCATTAATTATTTTGCTGCTTCTTTTTTCTTATTGAAGGCCTTGCTGAAACCATAGAGGACAGCGAAGGTAATCAAAGCCGTGATCATTGGGACCCGGTAGCTCTCAAGGAAGAGGAGCAGGATAACAATGGCACCGAAGAAGGCCAAGAGCAGGTAGTCAAGGTATGGGTAAGCTGGCAGTTGGAATTCATGTAGCTGGTCCTTTGGCGTAACCTGCCGGTAGCGCAGGTGGGTCAAGGTCATGATGATCCAGATCAGAAGGAACATGCTGGTTGCCATTGATGAGATGAAGCTGAAGGCTTCGTCCCCCATAATCATGGTGATCAAAGGCGCGCAGATGATGATTAAGGCTGAGAGGACCAGGCCTCTCATTGGCAATTGCCGGCGGTTGAGCTGGCCGAAGAACTTGCTCCACTTGCTTTCCCCGCCTAAAGTAACGGAGAAGAGCAGGCGGCCGGCACTGTAGAGGAAGCTGTTGGTTGCTGAAATAGCTGCCGTGATGACCACGAAGTTGATCAAGTTGCCGGCACCCTTAAAGCCTGCCCCCATCAAAGCTTGGACGAATGGTGAGCTGAAAGTTGAAACCTTGTTCCATGGCAGGATCACCAAAATCCCGATAATCGCCAAAACGTAGAAGAGAATGATTCGCAGTGGCAATTCATTGATCGCGCTCCGGATAGTCTTGTGCGGATCCTTGGCTTCAGCGGCCGTCAGCCCGATCAGTTCCACCCCGATGAAGGAAAAGATAACCATCTGGAAGCCTTGCAAGAAGCCGCCTGCCCCGTTGTTGAAAAAGCCGTTAGCGTACAGGTTGCTGAAGCTGGCCTGGCCGTACTTGGTTGAACCGGAGCTCAGCAGCATGAAGGCCGCAAAGATAACGAAGCCGACGATCATCAAAATCTTGATGATAGCGAAGGCAAACTCCAGGTTCCCGAAGAAGCGGGCAGAGATCAAGTTGATCAAGAGCAGGACCGCGACTGAGAGCACCCCGGGTAGCCAGGTCGGCAGGTTGGGCAGCCAGGACTTGAAGTAGATGCCTAAGGCCGTCGTTTCCGCCATGGCCAGGATCAGCCAGCTGAGCCAGTAAAGATAGCCAGTCACCTTGCCGATGTCCTTGCCGAGATATTTTTCAATAAACTCGATATAGGTGTGCTTCTTTAAGTCAGATAAGATCAGTTCACCCAGGGCCCGCATCAAGATAAAGAGGAAGAGGCCGACGATGATGTAGATCAAGATGACTGCCGGCCCTGCCTTCTGGATGCTGTTGCCGACCCCAAGAAAGAGGCCGGTCCCGATCGTCCCGCCTAGGGCAATCAGCTGAATGTGGGCATTGGTTAGTGTCCGTTTGTATGTACTTTGTGTTTTCTTTTCTTCCATAAGACCTCCATTGAGTTACATGAAACATTTTAACATAAGCTGTCAGAAAGTGAAATTAATTTAAGAAAATAGTCTATAAGGCAAAGGAATCTTAAGAAATAGGGAACGTTGCCCTCTTGCAAAAATGACTGGGATTATCTACGATTAGGATAAAGAAGGAAAAATAAGCGATTAAAGTTAGGAGGAAGGCAAATGTACGGCTTGATCAATCAACCAGCGGTCTTCATGACGGAAGACGACCTCAAATCCAGAAGCGATGAACTTTTATACGGCTGGGCTGTCAAGGCAACCGGGAAAAAGGAAGACTTTTGGTACGTAACCAGTCATTACGGCTATAAGGGCTACGTGCCAAAGGCCGCGGTAACTCCAGTTAGCCTGGAAGAAATCAAGGCGCGGGAGGTCAAACTCATCCGGCGGCCAGTCATTGACGTCCTGGCTGAATCCAAGGTTTCAGCCGACATTCTGTTGACGGTTTATAAGGGCAGCCTGCTTAACGTGACGGATGAGCTTGCGGACGGCTATTACAAGGTTAAGCTCTTGGACGGACGAAGCGGCTGGGTTTCCAAGACGGCCTTGGCAAAGCGGCTGGATGAAGATGACGTCTTGTGGTCAGCAGATCCGGAATACTTTTTGCTCCAAGCCAAGCCGGATGAAGAAAGCTTCAGAAAGCAGGTAACGGAGACCGCCAAGGAGTACTTGGGCTGCCAGTACCGGTGGGCGGGCAAGAGCCCCTTGGGGATCGACTGCTCGGGCCTGGTCTTCATGAGCTATATGCTAAACGGGGTCCTGCTCTGGCGGGATGCGGAAATCAAAGAAGCCTGGCCGGTGCATGAGATTGAGTTTGAAGACCTGCGGCCAGGGGACTTGATTTATTTCCCAGGACATATTGCCATGTACCTGGGCCACGGCAAGTACATCAACTCAACTGGCTATAAGGAGCACTTCGGGGTAGCCATCAGCAGCCTCCGTAAGGAAGACCCAGACTACCGGGCCGACCTCTTCCAGATGATCGAGAAGTGCGGCTCCCTGTTTTAAGAGGAATGAACTGGTCCCAATTGCTTATGCTATAATCGAGTAAATGAAGTACTTGGCCGGGATTGGGGCAGGCCTGGTCAGCATCAGTATTTTTGACTATTTAGCGCCAAAAAAGACTTAGCGTTGATGACAAATAAGCGCAAAAAAATAGTGGACCTTCCATCTGAGGAAGTTCCACTATTTTTCTTTGTCTTACTTGCTAAAGCCGTTAGGATGCTCTTGGTGCCAGTTCCAAGCGCTGGCGATGATGTCGTCGACATTTTCGTACTTCGGACTCCAGCCCAGCACCTTCCGGGCCTTGCTTGAGTCAGCAACGAGTGAGTCCGGGTCACCGCCGCGGCGTGGCCCGATAGTATAAGGAATGTCAACGCCGGTAACCTTGATGGCGGCCTTCAGGATTTCCAAGTTGGAGAAGCCGTTGGCCGTACCCAGGTTGAAGACGTCGCTTTGGTTAGTTTTCATCAAGTGCTTCAAAGCCAGGACGTGGGCGTCGATCAAGTCAACCACGTGCACGTAGTCGCGGACGTTAGTACCATCCTTGGTGTCGTAGTCGTCGCCAAAAATAGTAAAGTCACCGCCGCCAGCCAGGGCAGCCTTCATGATGTTAGGAATCAAGTGGGTTTCTGGATGGTGGTCTTCACCAATTGATCCGTCCAGGGAAGCACCCGCCACGTTGAAGTAACGCAGGGCGATAGACTTGATCCCGTTAGCCTTGTCAGCCCAGTGCATGATCTTTTCCATCATCATCTTGGTTTCCCCGTAAGGGTTGATTGGGTTAAGCGGAGTTTCTTCAGTGATTGGCAGCTTTTCAGGGATGCCGTAAGTCGCAGCGCTGGATGAGAAGACCAGGTACTTAACCCCGGTTTCTTCCATGGCTTCCAGCAGGCTGATCATGCCGGATACATTGTTCTTGTAGTACTTCAGCGGCTTCTTGACTGATTCGCCGACCAAAGAGTAAGCAGCAAAGTGCATTACGGCTTCGATCTTTTCCTTCTTCAAGACGTCAGTTACCGCATCCTTGTCCAAAAGGTCAACTTGGTAAAACTTGGCCTTTGGGTCAATAGCTTCCTTGTGACCAGTGAACAGTGAGTCCAAAACGACTACGTCATTGCCATCGGCAACCAGCCGTCTTACAGCGTGGGAGCCGATGTAGCCAGCACCACCTACAACTAAAATTTTCATGTTTACTCCTTTTTTATACTTTTTTGCAAAACCTAACTGATACCTAGTATAACAGAAAATGCTTTCCCCGGCTGAAGCAATTACAGGGCAATCGCCTTGTTGGCCTTGGCCAAAAGACTGGCCGGAATCGCCTGGTGCAGGTGCCATACAAAGGAAACCGGCCGCTCGCCTGCACTTGAAACATAATCCGCGTTGCCTAAGAAAGTGTAAGCTGCTGTATAATTTCCCTGCTTTTTAAACTCTCTGACAAAAAGAGAAATCAGATTGCCGGTCTCACCCTGGTGGATATAGCGCTGGATCTTCGGACTGGCTGGCCGGTCCTGGCTCTGGCTCTGCCAGTGGAAAAGCTGGGCATTGATGGCATAGTCCTCATACATGGTTGACGGGGAGAAGTCTTTTTCACTCTTGTTCAGATTAATAAGGAAGATATCCGTCTTTTTATCAGCGAAGTACTTGACCCCCTCCCGGAATTCCGGGGACTGGTCCTGGTTGAAGTAGTCAAAGGCCGCCATGATCTGGTTGACATTGTAGTGGCAGTGGACTTCCAAGGGACAGGTGAAGGGGTATTCGTTAGCTTCCGGCAAAACGGTCAACTGGCTCAGCCGGTAGCGGAGGACTTCCATTAATTCCTCTTTGACGAAGTCTTCTTTTAAAAAGTCCCTAATCCCTTCATGCAGGTCCTTAAAGCCCAGTTGGGCCGGCTTTTTCTTGTAGAAGCTGTAGTAGAGCATCCCCAGCATCAAGCGTTCAGTCTCATTACTTGTCTCTTTTGGCGTCTTTAGGTAAGCCAGCCAGTAGTCCAGGAGCCTTTTGGAATCGATGTGGAAAAAGCTGCTGAACTTCTGGTAGACCTTGTTTTCCACATCCCGGTCGTCAGTAATCAGTCCGGCCCATTTTTTCAAACGGAAAAGTGAACGTGACCCGCTGGCGTGGTAGAAGTCATAAAGACTCATGTCATAAGCCTTGAGGAAGTTGGCCAAGTTTAATTCCAGGCCCGTGTCTTCGCTAAAAGTCTTCACGCGCTGGGTCAAGCCATTTTTGTTAGCCGCGTTCTGGCCAAGGTTGGCCAGGATGTACTTTTTGGCAACGGGCTCAAGCTCCAGATAGCAGGCTGCCGGCAGGTGCGGGAAGCCATCTCTGATTTCATATGGCAGGGCATGGCCTGGTCCGGTCAGGGCCTTGAACTTGGCCTGGCCGATGAAGTCCAGGACTGTCAAGCAATCCTTGCCCGGGCTGAGGCGGAGGCCCCGGCCCAGTTGCTGGAGGAAGATGGTCGGGCTCTGGGTTGGCCGCAGGAAGAGGATGGTGTTGGCGGCTGGGATGTCGACCCCTTCGTTATAGAGGTCAACGACAAAAATAAACTTAAGCTTGCCGGAGGTCAAATCTTCTTTAGCCTGCTGGCGGTCAGCCTGGGTAGTCTGGCCAGACAAAGCAGCGGAAGGGATGCCGGCCTGATTGAAGGCAGCGGCCATGAACTCGGCGTGCTTGACGCTGACGCAGAAGCCTAAGCCCTTGATGTCTTCCAAATTGTTGCTGTACTTGTCCAGGCTGCGCAAAATCAACTTGGCCCGGGCGTCGTTAGCCGTATAGACATTTTCCAGTTCGCTGACCTCGTATTGGCCTCGGCTCCATTTCATGCCGGAGTAGTCAACATTGTCGGTGACCCCGAAATACTGGAAGGGGCAGAGGAGCTGGCGGTCGATAGCCTCGCCTAACAGCATTTCGGCGGCAATATTGCCGTCAAAGTACTGCAAGATATCCTGTCCGTCCATCCGGTCAGGGGTCGCGGTCAGGCCCAGAAGGATCTTGGGCTTGAAGTGGCTGAGCAGCTTTTGGTAGGACTTGGCCGCGGCGTGGTGGAATTCGTCGATGATGATGAAGTCGTAGTAGTCGCTGGGCAAGAGGTCAGCCATTTTTTCTGAGTTAAAGGACTGGATGGAGACGAAAAGCTGGCTGACATCATCAGTCTTGTACTGGCCGACCAGTAATTGCCCGAAGTTGAAGTCGTTGAGGACCTCGCGGAACTTCTGCAGGCTCTGCTCCAGGATTTCCTGCCGGTGGGCGACGAAGAGGAGGCGGGCATGGGGATGCTCTGCCAAGTAGCGCTTGAAGTCAAAGGCGGCGATAACGGTTTTCCCCACCCCGGTGGCGGCGACGAGGAGATTTTTATAATGGCCGTAAACTTCCCGCTCAGCCTGCAGCCGGTCCAGGATCTCCTGCTGGTAGTTGTAGGGGCGGATGCTGGTTTCCAAGTGGAAAGTATTTGCCTTATGCCGGTTCAGTTCTATCTGCAGTTTCTTCCGGCAGTCTTCTTGATCCGGGTCAAAAGTTTCAAAAGAGGGGTCGTTCCAGTAGCTTTCAAAGGAAACGGCAAATTTGTTGACGATGTCAAAAGACTCCTGCTCAGTGACCTTGACATTCCATTCCAGGCCCGTGGTCAAGGCAGCGCTGGAGAGGTTGGAGGAACCGATGTAGGCGGTGGAGAAGCCAGTCTCTCTTTTAAAAAGATAGGATTTGGCATGCAGGCGGGCGTGGTCGGTCTCGTAGTTGATCTTGACTGTAGTGTTGGGCAGCTGGCTCAAGGTCAGGATAGCCTTGTAGTCAGTTGACTGGGTATAGGTTGTCGCGATCACCCGCAGCTGGTGGCCGGCTTTTTGGCAAAAAGCTTCCAAATCTCCTAAAAGGGGGCGGATGGCTGACCACTTAATGAAGGAAACGAGCAAGTCGACCTGGTCGGAAGAGGCGATTTCCTTCTTGATTTCACTGAGCATGCTGGGCTCATTTTTACTGCCGGTAAAAAGGGCATTCTCCACTATGGAAGTCTGGGGCCGGATGGGGGTAATCTGCTGGGACTGGGTCAGCTTGTGGTAGATGGAGGTCAGGACTTCGCCTTGTTCCAGGATCTGCAGGTCCTCGTAGTCGGCTTCGCCGGTATGCTGGGCGACCTGGTCGACGATGGAGTTGACCAGGCGGATCTGGGCGATGAGGGCAGCCTTGTCTTCACCGGACTTGAAGCTGTCGCGGAGGTAGTGCAGGCCCGACCGGATGACCTGGGAGAGGTAGATGGTCAAGAGCTGTCGGGAGTCATCAGCGTTTAGCTGTTCCAGTTGATAATTCCTGGTTTTTGGGTCGATTTTTTCCAGCTGGTCCAGGATTTCTTGGTTAAGGATTTGTTCATAAATACCGTCTTTCAGCATGCTTTTCCTGCTTTCTGAAGTGTTTTGCCTTAATTGTATCAGGTTCGGGGAAATTTACTAAATCATGGCTTTTTATTACCATTCTCACAAAAAAGACTATAGTATGCTTATAGCAGGATTTTTTACTAAGGGGGAAAAATGATGAAGAATTACATGCAACATCTTAGAGAGCGGGCCATTAGCGCTTATCCGCCTAAGACCAGCCGGTGGTGGAGTATCTGTATTGCAGCCGCGGTCATCATTGGCCTGCTGCTGAGCCATTTTGGCCAGGCCAAGTTTGGTGCTTCGCTTGCTGATTTCGCCCTGCTTTGTGGGATTGACTTGTTAGGAGTGACTTTTGCCAAGCACGGGGTCAATATTTTTCTGGCCTACTTACTGGCGGCAGCCTTGTGTTTTGCGGTTTCTGTCTTATTGACTTTTTACATCATGTCATCCAACAATTTATAAGAAAGCAAAAGCAGCTGACTTCTAGTTAAGAAGCAGCTCCTTTCTTATTTAGTCGAATTGATCCAGTGAAAACCAGCCCCGATGAGCCAGATGGCGCCTCCTAAAATAAAGAGGACCCAGCTGGTGGACCAGCGGCCGGTCGCGATGCTGGCCAGCAGGTAGACAGCGATGACGATAGTCCAGTAGATGCTGTTGATCCTGCCCAGGCGCTTAGTGTTCGGCCGGTCCATCTCTTCGCCTGGTTCGTGCCCTTCTTGCTTGTCGTCTTTCAGCAGGTAGTCAGCTGACACGTCGTATAAAACCGCCAGTTTGGCGATGTATGATATGTCGGGCACGCTGTCGCCGTTTTCCCAGCTGGCCACCTTGGCTTGTGTGGTCATTAATTTTTCCGCTAATTCTTTTTGGCTTAAGCCATGCTTCTTGCGCAGGTCGCGCAGCTTGCTTGGAAGCATCATGTTTTTCCCCCTCATCAATCTCTCTTCGATAATATTATAGCCTTTAGCCAGCTTAAAAGCTCGCGGGGAAAGAAAAAGTTCCCGCGTCAGCAGGAACTTGAAAAGTCATTAATCTAATTCATCAGTCAGGTCGGTCAGCTTGGCAAATTCGCGCTGAACCAGGAAGGAGACGCAGAGGGCCAGGCCGGCCAGGATGATGAAGGCGGCCAAGGTCACGTAGTAGCTCTTCAAAACTTCGTGGGTGAAGGAGAGCAGGAGCGGGCCAACCATGCCGGCTGCCGCCCAGGCAGTCAAGATGGAGCCGTGGATGGCGCCGAGTTCTTTAGTGCCAAAGACGTCGCCCAGGTAAGCCGGAATAACTGAGAAGCCGGCTCCGTAGCAGGACATCAAAAGGCTGAGGGCTACAGCGAAGATGAATGGTGAGTGGGTGAAGATCAAGATCACGAACATGGCCATGTCAACGACAAAAATCAAGCTGTAGGTCAAAGGCCGGCCAATGTAGTCGGACAAGGTTGCCCAAACCAGCCGGCCAAAGCCGTTGAAGAGGCCGATGATGCCGACCATGACAGCGGCAGTAGCCGCGCTCATCCCAGTCAGTTCCTGGGCCATTGGTGAGGCAGCGGAGACCAGGGAGATACCGCAGGTGATGCTGATAAAGAACATGAACCAGAGCAGGTAGAAGGCCTTGGCCTTCAGTGCTTGGTTGGCCGTCATTTGCAGGCCGCCAGTCAAGGAAACAGCTTCCTTGTCTTCACTCTTGAAGTTGGCCAGGTCGTCAGCAGTTGGCCGCTTAATAAACTGGGCAGATACGATCATAATCAAGAAGTAGCCGGCACCCAAGATGTAGAAGGTATTGGACAAGCCAACGCTTGACATCAGGAATTGGGCGATCGGGCTGGTTAAAAGAGCGGCAAATCCGAAGCCCATGATGGCCAGGCCAGTAGCCAAACCCCGTCTATCCGGGAACCACTTGATGATGGTTGAGATCGGGGTGACGTAGCCGGCACCCAGGCCCAGACCAGCGATGACGCCGTATGAAGCGTACAAGAGCCAGAGCTGCTGGCTTTGAACAGCCAGGCCAGTCAAGGCGATCCCGCTCCCGTAAAGGATGGCGGAAACAGTCCCAGTCAAGGTCGGGCCGAATTTTTCAACCAGGCGGCCCATGAAAGCCGCGGACATCCCCAGGAAGAAGATGGCCAAACTAAATGCAAATGCAACTGATGATTCGCTCCAGCCGGTCTGTGCCGCGATTGGCTTAGTGTAGACGCTCCAAGCGTATACTGAGCCGATCATCAGATGCAGCATGACCCCCGCCAAAGCAACAATGTAACGATTAGTCTTCATTGTTCAGATATTCTCCTTATAAATCTTTGGACTTTATAACAATACACGAACAATATTCTTAAATAGGGTCAATATCATTCGATGTGTTAAGGATACCATGTCAGCAATGTAAGGGCAAGGCAAAAATTTTAAGATCTTGAGTTGGAACCGCTAACCATACTACTAGATCTAGGGTAATTTTTTGCAAAAGAGTTACCGGTAACATGACCGGAAGATGTGAAAGCGCTTAGGAAAACGGCTAAGATAGAAGGGTGAGAAAAAACGGCCACAGGCCAAGGAGGAAAAAATGGCTAGCGATACCAAGATTGACTTGCGCAAGCAAATGATTTACAGCATTTTTGTCAGAAACTATTCAAAAGAAGGAAACTTTGAAGGGGTTAGACGCGACCTGGACCGGATCAAGGACTTGGGGACGGACATCATCTGGCTTTTGCCGATCCAGCCGTCAGGCAAGGAGAACCGGAAGGGGAGCCTGGGTTCACCCTACGCGATTTCCGACTACCGGGCGATCAACCCGGAATACGGGACCATGGAAGATTTCAAGCGCCTGTGTGACGACATTCACGCCAAGGGGATGAAGATCATCATCGACTGCGTCTACAACCACACTTCACCAGACTCAGTCCTGGCTAAGGAACATCCGGAATGGTTCTACCACAAGAAAGACGGCAGCTTTGGCAACAAGGTAGGCGACTGGAGTGACGTCATCGACTTAGACTACAGTCACCAAGAGCTTTGGGACTACCAAATCGAGACCCTCTGCATGTGGGCCAAGTACGTCGACGGCTTCCGCTGCGACGTTGCCCCGATGGTGCCAGTAGCATTTTGGCAAAAAGCTCGAGAAGCCGTTGCCAAGGTGCGGCCAGGGGCTATTTGGCTGGCTGAGTCCGGGGCCCCGGACTTTATCCGCTTCTTGAGAAGCAAGGGGGCAGTCGGCGGGTCAGATTCTGAGCTCTACCAGGCTTTTGACATGACCTATGATTATGACATCTACCCAGATTTGCGGGCAGCGCTGCTGGGGCAAAAGGATCTGACTGACTACCTGGCTGGCCTGAACCGGCAAGAAGGGGTCTACCCGGAAAACTATGTCAAGGCGCACTTTTTGGAAAACCATGACGTGGTCCGGGCGCACGGGATGATCGATGCTCCGGCGGCCTTGCGGGCAATGACGGCCTTCATCTACTTCATGAAGGGGGCCATGCTGGTCTACAATGGGGAAGAAAAGGGGGATGCCCACCACGTGACCCTGTTTGACAAGGACCCGGTTGACTGGAACGGCGATATTGATTTGACGGACCTCTTAAAGAAGATGCATGAAATCAAGCAGCTGCCAATCATGGCTGAGGGCAGCTATGAGGCTAAAGAGGTCAGAAAGGGTGTCTTGGAAGCTGTCCACAGCCTGGGTGAAGGCGAAGAAGAAGAGCAGTTGATCGGCTTGTTTAATACGACCGGCAAGAAGCAGGCGATTCCGACCCAGCTGCCAGAGGGGATCTACAAGAACCTTTATGATGGCAGCAGCGTCCAGGTTTACGAAGGAGTCATGCGGATCGGCGAGATTACCATTATTGAGAAATAAGGGCTGAGAAAGCGGTCTGAGGGAGACAGATTTTTTGCGAAAATTGGCGAAAACTTTTTTGACAAAAGCAGATTGTTTGCTATAATGAAAGAGTTGATAAATTGCCAATTTAGCTCAGTTGGTAGAGCATCTCCCTCGTAAAGAGAAGGTCGTTGGTTCGATTCCAATAATTGGCACTCAGAGTATCAAAGAAGTCCGCTACAAGAACGCAGCGGACTTCTTTCACGCCAAAATTTGGCACGAAATGATTTTACCCTGGCATTTAGTGATGTTCTGATTTTTGCCCTTGTTGCTGGTTGATGACTGCTACTACTCAACTAATACTTGGCTGACCACCTGGCAGAATCTGCTAAAGGCGGGGCTTATGAGGAAACAGTCACCAAGGTTGCGGCAGGGATGCACAAGCAGTATAAATTCAAAGCTTGTGACCCGGGCAATTAGCAAGGCAGTAGATGCTTAAGCTAAATTGTCTCAGACCGGTGAAGCAAATGACAAGTTCCGTGCTCTGTCAGTCCTCGGCCTCGGCGTAATAGCCCTGACCGCCCTGCTTGGTCTCGCAATCGACAAGAAGCGCAAGAACTAGCCTCTTTCTTTAAAAAGCTAACCGCTTTTTAAGACATGATTCTTTTAACAAAGGATCATGTCTTTTTTTCGCCTTTTTCCTGTTTTTTCGCGGACTTTACACATTTAGGATTGACAAAAAGCCTTTAAAGCATAACTATGTAATTTAAGAAAGGGCAGGGTGATAAAAATGACCGACTACAACAATGAATACGACAACGACTACCTGGAAGATCTGGAGATTGACCCCAGTGAAATCCTGGACTATAGCATCTCTGAAAAACTTGCTGGCTTATGCGGGGAGGAAAAAGCTGCCTTCTGGCGCTCCTTCTACCAGCAGGCCCGGCAGCTGCACCGCCTCTTTATCACTAGTGCTGACCTCCGGGAAAACTTTGACGTCGATGTAATCTATAACCGCCGCAACCAAGACGCGGTCTACCAGGCCATCCCTGCTGGCTGTAAAAAAGAGGAAAGCAGCCTGCTTCTGCAAGGGGTGATCGATGACTACGCTTTCTCAGAAGACGACACCCTGGAAAGCCGCCAGTCCCTCTTTATCCCCGAGAACGAATCTACCTTCGTCTACGAGCTGAACACTGACGACGGCCTAATCAACCTCTTCGCCTTGACCTACCAGCAGAATAGCCACGCCCTGGATGCCCTCGGCTTTAACTTGAGGCACCGCCAGCAGATTCACCATGCCGGTGAACTTGATTACTAATTTATAGGAGGGAAAAATGCGTAAGGATCTAAAACTTTTCCAGCACGGCACCCTAGTCATGCTGGTCGCTGGCCTCTTTGACGGGACCATCGAAGCCTTATTCGGTGACGTCAAAACGCCCTTTGCCTGAGTCCACTTTGACCCAAAAAGTCCTGGCCAAAAGGTAAGCGGCTTCTCTTTGCCGGAACTTGAAGCCTATCTGAAAGGGCAGGGGATGGGGAATATTTTCTACGCCGTCAAACTCACCGGCCGCTTTGCCAAAATGAAGACCACTCCTACCACCCACGTGACCTCTATGAAAGCGACCCAGTCATGAAGAAGACGGTTGACGCCTTGATTGACGGGACGATTCCTGGCTGCGTCAGCGAAGGCCGGGCCTTGTACGACGACTTCCTGAAGGACAATGAAGAATTCCTGGTTCTGGCCGACTTTGAAGCCTACTTGAAGGCCCAGAAGCTGGTTGAAAAGGTTTGGGCAAACAAACGGCAATGGGCCCAGATGATCCTGGTCAACATCGCTCACTCTGAACGCTTTGACGCTGACAAGACCATTGAACGCTACGCCAGTGAAATCTGGCACCTGGACAAGGTGGAAGTGGACGCTGGAAAAGCGTAAGAGTGACTGATGAGAGCTATATTTAATTCTTGGGACACTAAATACAAGCAGCCCTTTGGCGCCACGCAGGCCAATACCAGCGTCAAGTGGGCGGTTGAAGTCGATGAAGAGATCCAGGAGATTACCCTCTGGCTGACTAAAAACAATGAGTCGCCGGTGGCTTACCCCATGACTTTCAACGATGAAAGCAAGATGTATGAGACCAGCGTCAAGATTAGCAGCTCCGGGCTCTACTATTACTACTTCAACATCAAGCAAAACGACCAGTTTTACTTCCTGGAAAGAAGCCAGGACGGTTTTGGCGACGGGGAGATCACCCAGGACGGCCGGGATATCCGGACCTTCCAGCTGACTTGCTATGACCGGGCGGTCCCGCAGGCTCCCTGGTACACCCAGGGGGTGGTCTACCAGATCTTCCCGGACCGCTTCAACAACGGCAACCCGCATGGGGAGATCCAGGGCCGCAAGAAGGACAGTTTCATCTACGCGACCAAGGAAGACAGTCCTTACTATATTAAGGATGGGCATGGCGATATAGCCCGCTGGGACTTTTTTGGCGGCAACCTCGAAGGTATCCGGCAAAAGATTCCCTATTTAAAGGATTTGGGAGTGACGGCCATCTACTTGAACCCGATCTTCCAGGCTTCCAGCAACCACCGCTATGACACCCAGGACTTCATGAAGATCGATCCCATGCTGGGGACCGAGGAGGACTTCAAGAACCTGATCAAGGACCTGCACAAAAACAGGATTGCCTTGATCTTAGACGGGGTCTTCAACCATGTCGGAGCCGACAGCAAGTACTTCTTGAGCGCGGTCACGGACAAGACGGGCTCTTACTACTCCTGGTTCAACTTCATCAACTATCCGACCAAGTACCAGTCCTGGTGGGGGGTAACCACGCTTCCTGAAGTCAACAAGAATAATGCTGACTACCAGAACTTCATCTGCGGGCCCGACGGCGTTTTAGCCAAGTGGACCCGGATGCATGTCGACGGCTGGCGCTTGGACGTGGCAGACGAACTCCCAATGCCGTTCTTGCGGGAAATCCGCGAGCGCCTGCAGAATGAAGACTGCCATGTCCTGATCGGGGAAGTATGGGAAGACGCCTCCCACAAGTTCGTCAACAGTGAATTCCGGACTTATATGGCCGGGGACAACTTAACCGGAACCATGAACTATCCGGTCCGCAACTTTATCGTTTCGCTCTTGCAGGCCAATAACGAAACGGAAGAAGTGGCCGCCATGAATGACCTGGAAAAGCTGGTTGAGAACTACCCTAAGGCCTTTCTGGAAAACTGCCTGAACAATATCGGCACCCACGATACGGCCAGAATCAAGACCGTCTTGGGGGGAGACGTGCAGCTGGTCGCTCTTGCCTTTGGCCTCTTGTTTTCTGTTCCCGGCGTTCCCTGCATCTATTATGGGGATGAAGCAGGCCTAGAAGGGGACAAGGACCCGGACAACCGCCGCTACTTCCCATGGGGCAAGGAAAGCGACTTTTTGGAAAAAGAAGTCAAGGAACTGGCCCACTAGCGGCGGGAAAACCGGGCACTAGTCGACGGGAAAGTTGGTTATGTCAAGATTGCTTATGGCATCAACGCCCTGGTCCGCTACAACCAAAGGGAACTGGTCATTTACTGCTACAACAAGACCGACCAGGATATGATCCTGGACGCGGGAAAATTTCAAACATATTGCCTGCCAGAGAAGATTGGAGAGCTGGTAAGTGATATACTGGATCAAGAAAGCGTAGCTCAGAAGGCTTATCTGTTGAAGACATTTAAGCTAGACAGGAATGAAAAAGAATAAAAAGGAATAAAAAGGAATATATCTAATATGGACGCAAAAGAAATTTTTGAACAATGGAAACAAGCTGCCCTGCCGGAAGACCTGGCTGAACAAATGGCTGAATTAGGCGGCGACGAAAAGTGGATCGAAGACGCCTTTGGCCAGGACATCAACTTTGGGACTGCCGGGATGCGGGGGCTCCTGGAACCAGGGACCAACCGGATCAACGTCTTCACGGTCGGCCGGGTAACTGAAGGTTTGGCCCGCTTGATCGACGAAAACGGCGAAGAAGCCAAGAAGCGGGGCGTGGTAATTTCCTTTGACTCTCGCTACAACTCACGCGAACTGGCTACTCATGCTGCCCGCGTTTTGGGGGCTCACGGCATTCACGTCTACCTCTTTGACGACCTACGTCCAACGCCGGAACTGTCCTTCGCTGTCCGCTACCTGCACACCTTTGCCGGGATCAACATCACTGCTTCCCACAACGCCAAGCAGTACAACGGCTACAAGGCTTACGGCGAAGACGGTGCCCAAATGGGGCCGGAAAACGCTGACCGCCTCTTTGTCTACGCGCAAAAGGTTGAAGATATCTTCAGCGTTAAGGCAGCTCCAGTCAAGAAGCTGCGCGCTGAAGGCACTTTGCAGCTGATCGGCGAAGATGTCGACGAAGCCTACCTGGCCAAGCTGGAAACGGTCAACGTCAACAAGGACATGATCAAGGAAAACGCCGACAAGCTGAAGATTGTTTACACTCCGCTGCACGGGACGGGTAAGATGCTTTACGACCGCGCCTTCAGACGGGGCGGCTTCAGCAACGTTGTTCCAGTGCCAAGCCAGGCGATTGTGGACCCAGAATTCCCGACTTGCAAGAAGCCTAACCCGGAATTCCGTGACGTCTTCAACCCAGGCGTGGAACTGGCCAACGAAATCGGCGCTGACATGATCGTGGCTACCGACCCGGACGCTGACCGGATGGGAGCCTGCGTAAGAACTGACAAGGGCGACTTCCAAGTTTTGACTGGGAACCAAATCGCTACTTTGATGTCTTACTACCTCCTGCAAAATTTGAAGGACTCAGGCAAGCTGACTCCGGACTACGAAATCGTTACTTCAATCGTATCCAGTGCCTTGCCATTCAAGATTGCCAAGGACTTCGGCATCAAGACCAAGTCAGTTCTGACTGGCTTCAAGTACATCGGTGAAGAAGTCGACCGGATGAACAGGGAAGGGGACGGCAAGTTCCTTATGGGGTTTGAAGAAAGCTACGGCTACCTCTTCCAAGCCTTCGCCCGCGACAAGGACGCCATGCAAGGGGCCTTGATGTTCGCCGAAGTTGCCAGCTACTACGCTTCCAAGGGCATGACTGTCTTTGACGGCCTGCAAGAAATCTGGAAGAAGTACGGCGTTGCCTACGAAATCACCCGGGCTATCGAAATGCCAGGGATCGGCGGGCAAAAGAAGATGGCTGAATTGATGAGCAAGCTGAGAGAAGAACACCTCAGTGAAATCAACGGGGCCAAGGTCTTGAAGATCGAAGACTACCAAGAACAAGTTACTGTCGAAAACGGCGAAGAAACTCCATTGACTGGCTTCCCGAAGTCAAACGTCTTGAAGTACTTCCTGGATGACGAAACTTGGGTAGCCCTGCGGCCATCTGGTACTGAACCAGTAATCAAGGCTTATGTCGGCGTTAACAAGGCTGACATCGCAACTGCTGAAAAGGCCGCTGAAAGCTACCAAGACGCTATCAGCGAATTGCTGAAGTAATTTTAAAACAACAAAGAAAGAAGCACCGCGAACGCGATGCTTCTTTTTTGTGCTTGTGTGCTGTTAAGAATTATAGGCTCTTACTTGTCCCCGAAGGTGACGCCCATGAGGCGGGCGTTGCTTACGGCCTTGCCGTTCGGGTCAACGTACTTGAGCTTGCCGGCCGTGTCTTCCAGGGCGATAGAGTCGACTTCACTGTGCTTCAAGACAACCAGGCGGCCGAAGGACCGGTTCATGATCAGGCGGGCGCCTTCAATCCCGAAGCGGGTTGAGATTTGCCGGTCGTAGGCATCTGGCCGGCCGCCCCGTTGAGCGTGGCCGATGACCGCCGTTCTGATTTCAGCGTCTGGCAAAACTTCCTGCAATTGGGCAGCGATTTCGTTAACCACGCTGGCCCCGTTTCTAGCGGCAACCTTAGCCTTGTACTTCTTCTTGGACAGGGTGGCGTCTTCCTTGGAAATTGCCCCTTCAGCGGCGGCAATGACCGTGAAGCCCTTGCCAGACTTTTGTCTTTTCTTGACCTTCTTGGCCACGACATTGATGTCGTAAGGAATTTCCGGCAAAAGGATAATGTCGCTGCCGGCAGCCAGGCCAGCGGCCAGGGTGATGTGGCCAACCTTGTGGCCCATGACTTCGACGACGAAGACCCGGGAGTGGCTTCGAGCAGTAGTGTGGATTTCATCCAGGTATCTGGTGGCAATATCAACGGCGCTTTGGAAACCGAAGGTGTAGTCAGTTCCCCAAGTGTCGTTGTCGATGGTCTTTGGCAGGCCGATCACGTTCAAGCCTTCTTGGGCCAGCATGTTGGCTGACTTAAGTGACCCGTTGCCGCCCAAAACAGCCAAAGCGTCCAGGTTGAGCTTCTTGTAGGTCTTCTTCATGGCAGCTACCTTGTCAAAGCCGTCAACGATGACCCGCATTTCCTTGAATGGCTGGCGGGAAGTGCCCAGAATCGTCCCGCCTTCGTTGATGATGCCGGAGAAGTCCCGCGGCTTCATCTTGACGTAGTCTTCATGCATCAAGCCGTAGTAGCCCCGCTTGAAACCGATGATTTCCACGTCATCGACACAGTTGTAAAGGGTCTTGGCCAATCCCCGCATGGTCGCGTTGAGCGCCTGGCAGTCGCCGCCGCTCGTCAAAATACCAACTCGTAAAGTCATGCTTAAATTCCTCCCCGTGCTAAACAGTTCTCTAAAATTCGTCTTAATTTAAATCTTAGTCGTGTACCTGCCAAGATGCAAGCAGATTTTTAAATCTAATTGAAAAAAACATGAATATATTGTCAAATGAAAATTAGTAAAGGAAAAGCAGCCCGGGCAGGGCTGCTTCATGGTAGTAGTTTTGATTAGTAAGCAGTTAAAGCAATCAAGTTGTCGCCGTGCTTGACGTCAGTTGCTTCAACCCGGGCCACTTCATTGTATGAAGGGGTGTTGGTGATGACAACCATGACAGTGGTATCGTAGCCGGCAGCCTTGACGGCATCCAGGTCGACTTCGCCGATCTTGTCGCCCTTTTCAATGTGCTGGCCTTGAGTGACCAGGGACTTGAAGTGCTGGCCGTTCAAGTTGACCGTGTCCAGACCGATGTGGATCAGGACTTCGGCACCGTCGTCAGACTTAAGCCCGTAAGCGTGGCCAGTCTTGTAAGCAACGGAAACAGTACCGGTAACTGGAGCGTAGACATTGCCGTCACTAGGAATGATGGCTGCCCCGTTACCCATGAGTTTTTGGGAGAAGACTTCGTCATTTACGGCTGATAGGTCTTCAGAAATGCCGTCTACAGGTGCCAGAACTACTTCGTCTTCCAAACCAGCAGTCTTGGCAGCTTCAACTTGTTGTTCATCTTCAACTTCAGTTGAAGCGCTGAAGCCAGTTTCGCCTTCAACGCTGGCAACTTCTTCCTTCAAGTGGCCCTTGCCCCAGAAGAAAGTCAAGGCGAAGGCAATAGCGAAGGAAACAAGTTCACAGACAACGTACATTGGGATGGTCTTCGGGTAGATGGACAGGAAGCCCAGGAAACCGGCAGAACCAAGGGATGCGGCTTCAACGTGCAGGAGACCTGCAAGGGCTGAAGCAACACCGGACCCGATCAGGGCGCAGAAGAATGGGAAGCGGTACTTCAAGTTAACCCCGAAGAGAGCTGGTTCGGTGATCCCCAGGAGGGCAGAAACACCGGCTGATGAAGACAGACCCTTCATCTTTTCGTTCTTAGTCAAGAACCAGATAGCGAAGGTTGCGGCACCTTGAGCAACGTTGGCCATGGAAGCAACAACGAAGATAAAGTCGCCCGCACCCTTGCCGGCAGCGAAGGCAGCCAGCAATTGGGTTTCGATGGCCGGGAAGCTTTGGTGCAAACCAGTCATAACGATGGCTGAGTAGCAAAGACCGAACAGACCCATGCCGATGAAGCCAGCAGTGTCGTACAGCCATACGAAGCCGTTGGTGATCCAGTTAGAAACGGTCTGCATCACTGGCCCGACGATGGCGAAAGTCAGGAAGCCAGTGATCATGATTGACAGAAGCGGGGTGAAAGTAAAGTCAACCGCGCTTGGCAGGGCCTTGTGCAGCTTCTTTTCCAAGAAGGCTAAGATCCAGATAGCTGCCAGGACTGCAATAACTTGGTATTGGTAGTTGGTTTGCGCTACGTGCAAGCCGAAGATGTTCCAGTAGTGAGTTGCACCAGCCAGCTGCGGGGTGGTCATGATCAAGCCCATTGCAGCCCCGAGGAATTGGTTGGCGCCGAACCGCTTAGCGGCGGAAATACCGACCAGAACCGGCAGGAACATGAATGGGGCAGCTGACATCAGTTGGATCATGTCAGACAGGCCCTTGATGGCTGGGTTGATTTGGACCAGGGACTTAGGCCCGAACAGGCCAGGACTGGTAAAGAAGTTGTTCAAGGCCATCAGCAAACCACCCGCAACCAGGGCTGGGATGATTGGCACGAAGATGTCACTCAAAAGCTTGATGAAGGCCATGACAGGGTTAACCTTCTTGCCGCTGGCGGCGATCTTCTTCAAGTCGTCGGTAGAAACTTCGGACAGGCCGGTTTGCTTGATCAATTCGTTGTAGACGTTGTCAACGTCACCAGGCCCGATGATAACTTGGTATTGGCCGTCAGTCTTGAAGGTACCCTTAACGTCGGGATCCTTGTCCAAGGCTGCTTGGTCGATCTTGGTATCGTCTTTTAAGACTAAACGCAGACGAGTCGCACAGTGGGCAGCGGCTACCAGGTTGTCTTCACCTACGGCAGCGATCACCCGCTTGGCAACTGCATTGTAATTCATTGCCACGAGAAACACTCTCCTTATTTTCTGAAAACGCTTTTCTTTAATTCACTTAACAATAATATCGGTTTCTGGCAAATGTGTCAATCGTTTTACAGAGAATATTTTATAAAAGTTCTGTTAACTCAAAAAGAGCCTGTTAACCGTTTGACATGTTAGCGCTTCAACCCTAAAATAGAAGATGATAAAAGCTTAATTATCCAGATGTTTTTTTGCCTGGGAACAATCTGGCAAATAAAGATAAAAGGTTACTAAAGAAGAGATTAGTGATTAAGCGGAGGTTGCTTAATATGGAATGGACAAGAGAAAAAAGATATCTTCCTTATGAGAAATGGGATGTCAAGACTTTGCTTGAGCTGCAGAGCCAGGCAGCCCGGTCAGACTACCAATTGCACTACCACATCCGGCCAACTTCTGGTTTATTGAACGACCCTAACGGCTTTTCCTACTATAATGGCCGCTGGCAGGTCTTCTACCAGGCTTACCCATTTGGGGCAGTGCATGGTTTGAAGTCCTGGGTGCACTTGACCAGTTCCGACCTGGTTCACTGGGAAAACCTGGGCGAAGCTGTTTATCCTGACACCCCGCTGGACAGCCATGGGGCCTATTCCGGTTCAGCCAAGGCAATTGGCGACAAGCTTTTTCTGATGTACACGGGCAATGTCCGCGACGAAAACTGGGTTCGCCATTCTTACCAGGTTGGGGCCTGGATGGACGAAGAGGGAAAGGTGACTAAGCTGGAGACGCCTCTGATCAACTCACCAGAGCATGTGACTGAGCACTTCCGTGACCCGCAGATTTTAGAGCACGATGGCAAGTACTACGCTATTCTGGGTGCCCAGGACAAGGAGACCAAGGCCGGCAAGATCAGCCTTTACAAGGCAGATGCTGTAACGGGTCCATGGCAGGACCTGGGCTATGTTGACCTGCCAGACATGGGCTACATGGTTGAATGCCCGAACCTGGTCTTTGTTGACGGCAAGCCGGTCTTCATCTTCTGCCCGCAGGGTTTGGACAAGAACGTGACCGACTACCAGAATGTCTACCCGAACATGTACTGGGTTGGGGAAAGCTTTGACTTTGAAACCGGCCACTTCGAGACCAAGCAGAAGGCCCCGATCAACCTGGACGGGGGCTTTGACGTCTACGCTACTCAGGCCTTCAACGCGCCAGATGGCTATGCTTACGCCATCAGCTGGGTTGGCCTGCCGGATATGACTTACCCAAGTGATAAGGAAGGCTGGGCTAACTGCTTGAGCCAGGTCAAGCGCTTGTCTTTAAAGCACGGCCGCTTGCTTCAAAAGCCGGTCAAGGCCATGAAGAGCCTGAGAGGAGTCGAAGAAGACTTCACAGGTGACCTGGCCTTTGATGTTGGCGCGCAAAGCGAACTGAAGCTGACTATTAAGCAGGGGCAGAAGGGCAAGCTGCTTTTGGCGGCAGACAGTGAAGGTAAGAACTGCATCAAGCTCAGCTTCAAGACCGGCAAGCACGCCCGCTTAATGGTTGACCGGGGTGAATGCGGCCAGGCCGTGAACCCGGACTACGGGACTAGCCGGACGGTGAAATTGCCAGCCGGGGAAGACCTGGACCTGCGGATCTTTGTGGACCACTCCCTCTTTGAAATTTTTGTTAATGGCGGCGAAGAAGTCATTACGGGGAGATTCTTCCCTCAAAATGGACAAACGTTTGTTAAGATGGATAGCGGTGTTGACTACCAGGCCAAGACTTGGCGGTTAAAGGATATGTAGGAGAGCAGAAGAGGGGATGACGATGAGGCCAAAATTAACTGATGTAGCGGAGAAGGCTGGCTGCTCGCCGACGACTGTCTCGCGGGTGATCAACAACTACGGCTACATCAGCCAGAAGACCAGGGACCGGGTGTACGCGGCCATGCGGGAGCTGAACTACCAGCCCAACACCCTGGCCCGGTCTTTGCAGGGCAAGCAGACCAAGATGATTGGGGTGATCATGCCCAGCATCACCAATCCCTTCTTCGCGGAACTGGTCGCGGCAATTGAAGACAAGCTGGAAGCGGACGGCTACAAGATGCTGCTCTGCGACGTCGGCCAGGACAGCAATAAAGAGCGACGCTATCTGCGGATGCTGGAGGCCAACCAGGTCGACGGGATCATCGCAGGTTCGCACAACCTGGGGATTGAAGAATACCAGCGCCATGGCCTGCCGATCGTTTCCTTTGACCGGGACCTGTCTGACCAGGTGCCGATCGTGACCAGTGACAACTACCAGGGCGGCTGCCTGGCTACCCAAGCCTTGGTTGACGCGGGATGCGGGCATGTCTACTTTGTCGGCAATCTGGTTAAAACCGGCAACCCGACCTCCCGCCGCTTTGACGGCTACGCGGACACGGTGGCCGCGGCGGGATTGACGGTACACACGGCCCGGTCAGCCTTTTACGAGTCTCCGGCGGCTAAGGCGCGAGAACTCCGGGAGCTCTTGACCAGCGGGCGGAAGATCGACGGGGTCTTTTGCTCAGACGATCTGACGGCCATCCTGCTCTTAAAAGAAGCCAGGAAGCTGGGGATCAGGGTGCCGGAGGACTTGAAAATCGTTGGCTTTGACGGGACCCAGCTGGTCCAGAACTACGTGCCGGAATTAGCGACGGTAGTCCAGCCGGTTCCAGACCTGGCCGGGACCTTGGTCAAGCTGCTCTATGAGCGGATCGCGGACCCGGAAAAGAAGCTGGCCCAAAACAGCTACCTGCTCCCGGTCAAGCTGCTGAGAAACCAGACTGTTTAAGCATCTCCTGCGGGGGGTGCTTTTCCTGTCTTTGCCAGGATAATCTGTATTTTTCCCGAAAAGCGCTTATAATAGAATTAGGAAGCAATTTTTAGTTAAAAGAAAGCTAAGGTGACAAGCATGGAGAAGAAGAAAAGCGCTTGGCTGTTCATTCTGGCTTTTAGCCTGATCGGCCTCCTGGTCTACGGGGCGGAAATTGCCTATGCTTTTATGAAGGACCGCAACAAGAAGATGGAATACAGCTTCGATGAAGAAGAGGCGGAAGATCCGCAGGAAATGGAAGCTGACTACAAGAATCAAGAATAGTGCTAACTGCTGAATAAAGCGGAAGAAATTGGGCCTGGCTTTGCCGGGCCAATTTTGTCCTGGGTCTTCATGGCTTTGGTCATGCTGATGTGGTTTATCCCGGACCAGCGGGCCAAGGAGTGGCGGGAAAAAATAAGAATCAAGAACAGAAAAAAGAGTAAAGAAAAAAACCACAAGCCAGGCTTGTGGATTTTTGTTGTTATAAGGCTAATTCAAGCAGGTCGACCTTGCAGTCTCCGATGTCGTCGTAGTAGACAGTTTCCTGGCTGACAAAGCGCCAGCCGTTCTTTTCATAGAGGCGGCGGGCAGGAACGTTGCCATCCATGCTGTCTAAGCGGATGGATTTACAGCCGAGCTTTTTGGCCTGGTCCTTGATAAAGGTCAAAAGGACAGAGGACAGGCCCTGCCGGCGGAAGGATGGGTGGACCCCGTAGAGGTGGAGGACGGCGATTTCGTTATCTTCAGCTGGGGTTGGCCAGGTAAATTTGCTGTAAAGAGGGTCATTACCCACAGTCAAGATGCCGGCTGAGGCGATCTTGCCGTCCTTGATGCCAACCACGGCCCGCTTTTGTGCAATTGCTTCCGCGATGTCTTTTTCGCTTGGGTAGATCCCCCAGTGCCAGTCGGCCCCGAACTGGTCGTCTTTTTGGTGGGCGCAGATGTCCTGGTAGAACTGGCAGAGGGCAGCCAAGTCAGCTTCCGTTGCCAAGCGGCAGTTTAATTCAGTCATGCTTTTTTTACCTTAAATTGTTTTTTGTTTTTTGCTTATCACTCTGAGAATATTCTAGCAAAAAAAGCTGGCGAAGAACAAAAAAGGAACTGGGTAAACCAGTTCCTTTCGCTTGGTGCGGACGAGAAGACTTGAACTTCCACGACCAAAAGCGGTCACAAGATCCTTAGTCTTGCGCGTCTGCCAATTCCGCCACGCCCGCAAGCACATCTATTAGTATAGCAAAGGCAGGGAAAAGTGCAAGTGCTTTTTGCAAATAAAAATAATAAGTTTTTTGCCCTAATCCCTTGCTTTTTCTTCTGGATCGGGTATACTAGTAGTCGTGCCTTGCAAAAAGGCTAAGCAAAATAAATGGCCCGTTGGTCAAGTGGTTAAGACACCGCCCTTTCACGGCGGTAACATGGGTTCAAATCCCGTACGGGTCATATGGAGGATTAGCTCAGCTGGGAGAGCATCTGCCTTACAAGCAGAGGGTCACAGGTTCGAGCCCTGTATCCTCCATTTTTTATTTTGAATTTCTTTTTATTTTCAATTACGTGGCAAAAGCAGCTCAGGAGTAAATCCTCAGCTGCTTTTTTCTTTATCTATTCTCTTTTTTAGCAAAAATCAGTCCAGATCTAGCTGCCGCTTGACTTCGTCTGCCATGTTATCAGCCGGGATGACGATTTCCCGGGAGCTGTGGCCTAAGAAGGCCTCCATGGCTTTTGGGGCGGGGCCAGTTAAGTCAGTCAGTTCCTTAAGGGCTGGCAGGCCTTTTTCTTTAACATTTTGCCCGCTGATGGCGTGGTAGACGGTTTCCGGGAACTTGTAAGGGCTGGCAGTAGAGAGGACGACAGTTGGTTTATCGTCTTCTTCCTTAAAGCGCTTGGCAGCTAAAGAAGCAACAGCCGTGTGCGGGTCGATGACATAGCCGCTCTCTTCGTAAACCCGCTTGATTTCGCCTTCGATTTCTTCTGGAGTGGCGTAGTCGGCCCAGAAGCTGGAAAGCTTCTTTTGCATGTCTTCTGGCAATTGGTATTCGCCCTTTGTATTCAGCTGCTCCATCAAAGACTTGACTGTGGCCGGGTCCTGGCAGAGGTCAAAGAGCAGGCGCTCCAGGTTGCTGGAGACCAGGATGTCCATGGATGGGGAGTTGGTCACGTAGAAGTCCCGCTTCTTGTCATACTTGCCCGTCTTGAAAAAGTCGGTCAAGACATTGTTCTTGTTGGAAGCGCAGATCAGGCGGCCGACTGGCAGGCCCAGTTTTTGAGCATAATAGCCGGCCAGAATGTCGCCGAAATTGCCAGTTGGCACGGAGAAATTGACGGGATCGCCGAAGGCAATGGCTTCTTGGTCCAGCAGCTGCTTGTAGGCAGCGAAGTAGTAGACGACCTGGGGCAAGAGGCGGCCAACATTCATGGAGTTGGCGCTGGAGAAGGTCAAATCGTGGTCAGCCAGCAAACTGTTCATGTCCGAGTCGTTAAAAATCTGCTTGACCCTGGTCTGGGCCTGGTCAAAGTTGCCCTCAACCGCTACAGCCACGGTGTTGTCGCTGTTTTCGCTCAGCATCTGCTTGAGCTGGATCGGGGCCACCCCTTGGTAAGGGTAAAAGACGATGACCCGGGTTTTGGCTAAGGACTGGAAGCCCCGCATGGCGGCGGTCCCGGTGTCCCCGGAAGTCGCGGTCAAAATCACGATCCCCCTGTGGTCGTCTGAGTTTTCCAAGGCTGTCTTCATCAAGCGGGGCAGGCACTGCAAGGCCACGTCCTTAAAGGCCAGGGTTGGCCCGTGGAAGAGCTCAAGGTAGTAATTGCCGGCCTTCTTATCAGTCAGCGGGGCGATCCGGTCGTCATCCCATTGCTGGCCGTAGGCGCCTTTAACAATCTCTGCCAGCTGCTCTGCACTGTAGTCAGTCAAGAAGAGGGCCAGGATCTTTTTAGCCATATCCTGGTAAGGCAGGGCAAAAATTTCTTTTAAGGCAGCGGCTGAAAATGGAGCCGGAAATTCTTTAGGCACGAAAAGGCCGCCATCTGGGGACAGGCCTTGGACGATTGCCTGGGCAACGGTAACTTCCTGCCCCTGGCTGCGGGTACTGCGGTAAATCATAAATCCTCCCTAAAAGTCAGATGCGTGATCTGTAAACTAGTAACGATGGTTGAAAAAAGATTTTTTCCTTTATGGCTAATTATAACGGGGAAATCATTTTTCTAAAAGGGAAAACATGATAAAATGATTAAAAAACTAGCGATTGCCAATTATTGAGGTGAAATAGCGTGAAAATCAAAGTTCCAGCATCCAGCGCCAACCTGGGCCCGGGTTTCGACTCCATCGGGGTGGCCATTTCCTTGTACCTAACCATTGAAGTAATCGGGGAGAGCGACCACTGGCAGGTAGACCATAACTTAGGGGACCTGCCAAGCGGGAAAGACAATATGATCGTCCAGGCGGCTTTAAGCGTCAAGCCGGATTTAACCCCCCAGCACCTGCGGGTGGAATCAGACATCCCCCTGGCTCATGGCCTGGGCTCTAGTTCCAGCGCCATCGTGGGCGGGATTGAACTGGCCGACCAATTGGGGCAACTCAACCTGGCTCCCCATGAAAAAATCGAAATCGCGGCCCAACTGGAAGGGCACCCGGACAATGTAGCCCCGACCATTCTGGGCAGCCTGGTTGTCGGCTGCAAGGTCAACGGCCACTTTACAGCCGTCAAAGCCCCGGTACCGCCTTTTGCCATGATCGCCTACATCCCGGCCTATAACTTAAAGACCAGCGATGCCCGGGCCGTTTTGCCCAAGCAGCTTTCCTTTAAAGAGGCGGTTCAGGCCAGTGCCGTGGCCAACACGGCGGTAGCGGCCCTTTTTGCCCAGGATTATGAAAAGGCCGGGGAGTTAATGGAGGCTGACCTCTTCCATGAGCGCTACAGAAGCAAATTGGTGCCGGAACTGGAGATCATCCGCAATGTCGGCCATGAGCATGGGGCGGTAGCGACCTACCTGTCAGGAGCCGGCCCGACCATTATGAGCCTGGTTGACCCCCAGCATATCAGCGACTTTGTCGACGCGGTCAGAGAGGCGGGCTTAAAGGATGAAATCCGCCGGCTGGAAGTTGCCCCGCGGGGTGCTTTTTGGCAGAAATAAGGAAGAAAAGGGCGGGCTGGACAGGAAAAGGAAGTTTTTGAGCAAAAATCTTGCCAAAAGGCTTGCATTCCTGTCGCATTTCTGTATAATAAATAAATGTCGGTTGACGAAAGTCAGCCGCAGCCCACTTGGGTCGTTAGCTCAGCTGGCAGAGCACCGGACTCTTAATCCGGGTGTCCAGGGTTCGATCCCCTGACGACCCATCGCGCTTCGGCGCTAGTTAAATAAACCCAATTTGGGTCGTTAGCTCAGCTGGCAGAGCACCGGACTCTTAATCCGGGTGTCCAGGGTTCGATCCCCTGACGCCCCATCGCGCTTCGGCGTCAATTAAATAACCCCATTTGGGTCGTTAGCTCAGCTGGCAGAGCACCGGACTCTTAATCCGGGTGTCCAGGGTTCGATCCCCTGACGACCCATCGCGCTTCGGCGTCAATTAAATAAACCCATTTGGGTCGTTAGCTCAGCTGGCAGAGCACCGGACTCTTAATCCGGGTGTCCAGGGTTCGATCCCCTGACGACCCATCGCGAGACATCATGCGTGTGCATGATGTCTTTTTTGCTTTTAGGCAAATATTTCAAGGCAGTTAAGGGCGGGTGAAATATTACAAATGTTACAAAAAATGTCTTCCCTGTAATCTCTTCTTAACTGGACCGTTACTTTTTTGCTATGGTTTTGAAATTTGGCCCTGTTAACATATAGACTGTCAAATGACATAAGAGTAGCAAGAAGGAATTTGCCAAAGGAGAAGTAACTTGGCAGATGAGAGCTTGCGACAAGAAAAGGAGAATTTTTTTGAACATCAAATCTAACGTACTTAAATCAGTATTTGCTGCAGGCTTGGCTTTGACTGGCGTGGCAGCGATCGGCTTAGGCACGAACGGTCAAGCAGACGCGGCAACCATCGGTGACAGCGTAACGGTTGACTACATTGATGGACAATCAATTGCAACTTGGTCAAATTACTACACTGCTACGGTTACCGGTTCCGTTAAGGACGGCAGCTCATGGAAGGTAGTTAAGACTGCCCGCGACGCTTCAGGTGAAAAGTGGTACAAGATCGGCAACCGCCAATGGATCATGGCCAAGTACACCACTGAAGCAGCAACTGCTTCAAACAGCACTTACAACGCGAATACTACCAGCACTAACACTGCTACCAGCACGACCAGTTCAACTACTGGCTACACTACGAGCTACAGCTCATCAGCAAATAACTACGGCTACGGCTCAAACTATAACTACAGCTACAGCGCGAATACTGGCTCAGCCAACACTTCCAGCTACAGCGCAAGCACGACCAGTTCAAGCACTTCTGCTTCAACTTCAACTGCTTCCGCAAGCACTTCCAGCTCAACTTCAACTTCTTCATCATCATCTGAAGAAGCAGCTAAGGCTTGGATCGCAAGCAAGGAAAGCGGCGGCTCATACACTGCCTCAAACGGTAACTACTACGGCAAGTACCAATTGAGCTTGAGCTACTTGAATGGTGACACTTCTGCCGCCAACCAGGAAAAGGTTGCCAACAGCTACGTTCAAAGCCGGTATGGTTCATGGACTGCAGCTAAGGCCTTCTGGCAAGCTAATGGCTGGTACTAATCAGCTGCTGGTCAAAGATGGTTCCTTTCGGGGAACCGTCTTTTTCTTTGCCTTTTTGTGGAGAAAAGAGCTGCTAAACAAGGTATAATAAAAGAGATGGGATAGGATTTGAATTGAGAAACAGAGGTTCAAAGATGAAGAAATTTTTCGTAAGCGCGGCAGCCGTTTTGGCAATCGGGACGGCTTTCGCGGCTAGCCAGGTAAGACCAGTTGCAGCCAGCAGCCGGCAGGCGGTTTTTACCCTGCCTAAGGGCTATACTAAGGCCAACTTGAAGAAGGCCTACTGGTACTCCAACTTGCCTAAGAGCCAGCAGAAGAAGTGGCTGAAAAACAAGAAGAACGCGGCTTGGCTGAAGAAGTGGCGGAAGATCAACGTTAAGGGGATGCAGGCCAATACTTTTGACCAAAGTTCCTGGTCAGAGTCCAGCAAGGACAACAAGACCATTGTTAAATTGACCAATGGCCACTTGAATACCAGTCAGTCCAAGACTCTGGCAACCTACTCCCTCCGCTTGATCAACCAGGCCCGGGCCAAGCTGGGCCTGAAGAAGTGGAAGTACAGCAAGGGGACCCAGAAGCTGGCCTTGGAAATTTCCAAGGAATACGTGGCAAACAAGAAGACCATCGCCACTGGCCACTATGTGCCAGGGATCGTCCGGGCCACTAACCGGGTTGGCTTGAAATTGCCAGGCAACTACAACTATGTCGAAGACATGGCCGGCTTTAAGGACGGCAGTCAGGTGACCATGACGGCTATGAAGAAGGACATCTACTTTGGCTTGAAGACCATGATGTTTGGCTACCGCTATGCTAACCAGAGCAAGGTCAAGCAGCTGAGCCAGTACACGGAATGGGAGCACGCCGGGGACCTCATGAATACCCAGGGCGGCAAGTATGACGGCGACTGGGACTACTACGGCTTTAACGTTTCCTACACTAACGGCACTTACTCCCTGCACTATATCGGAGTGCCAGCCCACCTTAAGTGGGCCTACGGCGGCGCCTACTGGGGCAGCTTTAAGGCTTAGGGAAGAATAGACAAAAGAATAATGTGTAAAGAGGCTAAGCAATCAGCCTCTTTTTTCGTGCTGTTTTATTGGAGCATGATCTGTTTTATATCTTTTGGCCAATAACTGGTCTAAGTTTTTCAGCTTTGCATGTTAAATTTTCTCCTCAAAAGAAGTTAATAATCTAATTTTTGTAAGCCTTTTCTAAAAAGACGGCAAAGAAAAGGGGGAATGGTCTTAACATTGGTCTAATTTTCAACTATAGTATTGGCCATAGAAAGAAATCAAAAAAAGAAGTAAAAAAACGAGGCAAAAACAGATGAAAGCAGCAAGCAGATTAGAAGCAGATTCAATTGGCAGTCTTGAAGTCCCGACAGCCGCCTACTACGGGGTCCAGGCTGAACGGGCCAGACGGAATTTTGAAATTACGCACTTAAAGATGAGTCCAGTTTTTCTGAGCAACCTGGCCTTGATCAAAAAGGCAGCTGCCAGCGTAAACTTTGAAATTGGTCTACTCACTAAGCCGCAGGCTGACGCGATTAAAACTGCTTGCGATGAAGTGATTGCCGGCAAATTCGCGGAAGATTTCATCGTCGACCCAATCCAAGGCGGGGCCGGGACTAGCGCTAACATGAACATGAACGAGGTTATTGCTAACCGGGCAAACGAGCTTTTAGGCGGCAAGCGGGGGACTTACGACCTGGTTCACCCTAACGACCAGGTCAACATGGCCCAGTCTACCAACGACACCATTCCAACGGCTGGCAAGATGACCACCATCCTGCTCAGTGAAAAGCTGGTCGCCAGCCTGGACAAGTTGGAAGCTTCTCTGCGGATCAAGGCAGATGAATTCTCTGACGTGATCAAGATGGGGCGAACCCAGCTGCAAGACGCGGTGCCGATGACCTTAGGTGACAGCTTTGCCGGCTACGCTTCAATGGTCAGCCGCTTAAAGAAGCGGCTGGAAAAAGCCGTCATGGAAATGCACGAGATCAACCTAGGGGCAACGGCGATCGGGACCGGGATCAACGCTTCCCAATACTACAAAGACCACATCGCCGGGCAGTTGAGCAAGCTCTTTGGCTTTGAACTCAAGCAGGCCGACGACCTCTTTGACGCTACGGAAAACCTGGACTCCTTCGTGGAAGTGTCTGGTGCCCTTAAGGCCTGCGCCATCAGCCTGTCCAAGATGTCCAACGACCTCCGTCTTTTGTCTTCCGGACCGCGTTGCGGTTTCGCTGAAATCAACCTGCCGGCCAAGCAAAACGGGTCTTCCATCATGCCGGGCAAGGTCAACCCGGTTATCCCGGAAGTCGTCAGCCAGGTGGCCTTTCTGGTCTGCGGCCACGACACCACCATCACCATGGCGGCAGAAGCCGGGCAACTGGAACTGAACGCTTTTGAGCCAGTTGTCTTCTACCAGCTTTTCGAATCTTTTACGGCTTTGACTGGGGCAGTCGATACTTTGGTAGAAAACTGCATTACGGGCATCACCGCCAACAAGGGCCGCTGCAAGCAGCTCAAGGAAGGCAGCGTCGGCATCGCCACTGTTCTTTGCCCATACCTGGGCTACCAGCTCTCAGCCAAGATCGCCAAGCGGGCCCTTAAGGAAAAGCGCAGCGTCCGGGAACTGGTCCTGGAAAGTCACTTGATGAGTGAAGAAAAGCTGGACGGTTTATTAGGATAGTTTTTTTAAAGTGATCATGCTAGTCAATTTAGGCTGAGAAAGAGTCTGGGGACAGTACAGGTTTCCTCTGTACCGGCTTTTTTTGTGTGAGTTTCTGCTAAAAATAAGCGTTATGGATCCGTTAAAAAGACCCTGGCAGATGTTAAATTGTGTTTTAAAGCGAACACAGTTAAGTATGGAAAAGCAAGAAAGAGATGGCTGACCAAAGTGCTAAAAAGAGAACGGCTTGACCAAGTCATGAATATGGTTACTGAGCAATATTACATAGCAGTCGCGGATTTAGCCAAGAGCCTGCAGGTTTCAGAAATGACGATCCACCGCGACTTCTACAAGTTTTACAGTTTGTATGACATCGATGAACTGGTCACCAATTCCCAAGTTTCCGCAGATGTCCTGAAATATTACCAGCAATATAATTCGGTGCGGACAAATATTGAAGCATAAAAAAGGCGTTGACAGAAAAATCTGTCAACGCTTTTTAGCTTGTTTAACTTTAATTGCTTAAACTCGGATGGGCACTTCAATGCTTTTCGCTGAGCCAGCACCAGCCCCCAAAGAGAAGGGCCCAGCTGGCGGCCAGACTTGCCCCGAAGACATCAGCCGGAATAAAGAAGAGGCTGAAGAAGATGACCAGGAAGAAGGCGATGGTCAAAGGACTGGAGAGCTTGTAAAAAGGCATCTTGAAGCCGGCAGCTATGAAATCGCTGGATTCCCGGTACTTGCGGTGGGCCAGCAGGGCCAGAACATAAACCAGGATGTACATGTCACTCGTTGCCCCGGCCACCGTGCCAAAAACTTCAATAGCCGTGCTGGAGAAGCTCATGATTGGCGCGATCAGCATTAAGGCAACGGAGATCACGATCCCCGCGGCTGGCACGCCATTTGCTGAAATCTTGGCGAAGTGCTTTTTCAAAAAGGAATCCTTAGGCGCTTCTTCAGCCAACTGGAAGAAGTGGCGGCCAGCTGAAAAGATCCCGGAGTTAAGAGAAGAAGCCGCAGCGGTCAATACGACGAAGTTGAAGACTGAAGCAACAGCATTAAAGCCGGCGATCTTGAAGACCTGGACGAAAGGACTTGTCCCGCTGGTAATTTTTCCCCAAGGGATGACGCACATGATTACGGCTAAAGTAGCGATGTAGAAAAGAAGGATCCGGAGCAGGGTTTCGTTGACGGCCTTCTTGATGACCTTCTTCGGGTTCTTGGCCTCGCCAATGGTAATCGTCACGAATTCAATCCCGGCAAAAGAGAAGAAGACCATCGGGAAAGCGGTGAAGAAGGCATACTTGCCTTTTGGCAAAAGGGAGAAGCTGCCGGTGAAGTTGCTGAGGCTGGCGTGACCAACCGGAGTTTTAGCATTCGCGGCAACCATGATGATCCCGGTTACGACCAAGGAGATGATGGCGATGATCTTGATCATGGCAAACCAGAATTCAGTTTCGCCAAAAAGCTTGGCCGCCGTCAAGTTGAGCAGGGTCAAGAGGCCTAAGACGCTAACTTCAATCAGCCAGGCGGGCAGGCCGGGCAGCCAGTACTGGACATAGGTTGAAACGGCCGTCAGCTCCGCCATGCAGGCAAAGAGGATGCCGATCCAGTAGGTCCAGCCGGCAAAGCGGCCAGCCGCCTCACCCAGGTATCTGGTGATGAAGGAGACGAAGGTGTGGCTGTTGGAGTCAAAATATAACATCTCTCCTAAGGCCCGCAAGAGGAAGAAGAAAAAGAGGCCCATGATGGCGTAGATAAAAATAACTGAGGGACCAGTGGCGGAAATCGTGGTCCCGGCCCCCAAGAATAGGCCAGTACCGATCGTGCCGCCAATGGCAATCATCTGCACGTGCCGGTTGGACAAGGAGCGGATAGTCCCGTCCGTGTTTTCAATGCTGCGGTCTTCCATAAAGCAAGTCCTTCCTACTAAAGCAACTAGAAAAAACAAAAGTAAAATTAAAATAAAATAAGAATTTATGGTTTTATAATATAGGATTCAGTCTTTTTTGTAAAGATAAAAGCCTTTAAGAAAGGGCAAAAAAAGCAGGTTGTCAAAATAAAATTAATTTGACAACCTGCTAAAGCTAAAAATGTTTTGTTTTGACCGGGTTAGACTAAAGAAAATTAAGTCACCCTGAGTAATTACCTTTTTGGCTTTTTCTTATAGCTCTTCGTCCTTGGTCAATTCGTAGATGGCTTCAGCGTAGATAGCGATGGACAGGATCAAATCGTCCAGCATCATGAATTCGTTGGCGGCGTGCATAACCATTGGGCCGTTTTCCGGCTGGGCCCCGAAGGCAACCCCGCGCTCAAAGAGGCGGCCGTAAGTCCCGCCGCCGATTACGACTTCGTGGCCCGGCTTGCCGGTTTGCTTTTCGTAAACCTTGAGCAAAGTCTGCACCATTGGGTCGCTGCCTGGCACGTAGTGCGGTTCTTCAAAGCCGTTGTAAGTGACATCCAGGATGCCGCTGAACTTGTCCATAACCTGCTTGATCATGGTGTCCGGGTCAGTCCCTTGCGGGTAGCGGACATTGTTCAAGAGGCTGGCCTTGCCGGCGTGTTCGTAGTCGAACATGGACGGGCTGCTGGCCAGATCGCCCATCAGATCATCGTGGTGGAAGATGCCCAGCTTCTTGCCATAGAAGTCTTCGTGTTCCACTTCAGCCAGGAAGTGGAGGAAGTTCTTGTCCCGGCCGGCAAAAGCGTATTGGTCCAGGAAGAGGGCCAGGAAGGTTGCTGAGTTCTTGCCGACTTGCGGAGCTGAAGCGTGGGCCCCTTGGCCGATCAAGACGATATCGGCGCTTTCGTCATTAATTTCAAATGATCCGTCCAATTCCTTGTCTGCCAAAAAGCTTTCGTAAGCCAATTTAACAGCTTCCAGGTCAGGTCCAGAGATAGTAGCCCGGGTAACCTGCGGAGTCACGTTAGTGGCAATCCCGGCCTTGAACTTGTCTAAAACATAGTCGCCCTTAGTATCATCGTTCTTGAAGCTGAATTCCAGGGTGAAGATCCCTTGTTCACCATTGATGATCGGGTATTCAGCGTCTGGTGAGAAGACGATGTCTGGAGTCGGTTCGTGCTTCAAGTAGTAGTCGATCCCGACCCAGTTGGTTTCTTCGTTGGTCCCTAAGACGAAGTCGATCTTCTTCTTTGGCTTAAAGCCAGCTTCCTTGAGCAAAAGCATTCCGTAGTAGGCAGCTAAGCTTGGCCCCTTGTCGTCAGCGCTGCCCCGGCCGTAGATCCGGCCTTCGTCATCAATTTCCATCTTGAAGGGGTCCCGGGTCCAGCCTTCACCAGCTGGCACTACGTCCATGTGGCCGATGATGCCCAGGCGCTTGTCGCCTGCACCGAAGTTGACCCGGCCGGCGTAGTTGGCGAAGTTTTCAGTGTCAAAGCCGTCCCGCTTGGCAAAGCTGAGGAACTTGGTCATGGCGTCAACCGGACCCTTGCCAACTGGGTATTCTTCCGTGGCGTTTTCCAGGTCTTCGGAAGAGTCAATGGCGATCAATTCGCTCAAGTCCTTTAAGATCGCGTCCTTCTTGGCTTCCGCCAGTTCTTTAAAGTTTAAGTCCATCTTTTTCTCCTAATGTTTATTTTCAATGCCTGCTGTTTTTTGAAATTAGTTACAAAAAGTAACTAACCACCTAAATAAAATTCTATCAATCTTCGCCAGCCCTGGCAAACAAGACGCCAAGCAAAAAAGCCGCCTTCCGGCAGCTTTAGCGGCGGTATTTAGTTGCCGCGATATCAATCACTCTTTCAGTAAAGACCACCGGGATCGACTGGGGGTCGACTGGCAGGCCCTGGGCCAGGTTCTTGCCCGGCAGGACGATGACCTTCTTAAAGTACTTCTTCAAAGGCGTGTCCGGGTTCATGGTGACCAGGTAGCTGTGCTTGAAGTGGGAAATCGACTTGGGCAAGGGCGATGAGCCAAAAAGTTTGGAGATCCCTGAAACTGAATAAAAGACCGCTGTGGAGTTCTCATCGCTTAGCGGGAAGAGGTGCTCGCCAGCCGCCAGGTTGTCCCCAAAGTAGGTCGACTTGCCCAGATCCCGCATCCCCATGCTAAGCAGCCTGGCCGGCAGTTCAGAATAGTAGATCCCGAAAATAAAGTTGGTCGAGCTGGTCGCCAGGACTTCCGCCAATTCTTCCGCGTCCTTTTCATTTGCTGTCCAGACCCGGTTGATAGCGTCATGGTAGTCATCCAGGTATTCGCTGCTTGAAACCGCCGCCTCCTGGCTCTCTTGCTTCTTGATGTAGGTCAGCAGCTGGAACTTGAATTCTTTAAAGCCGGAATAGCCCATCTTCTGGCAGAAGCGCTGAACGGAAGCCAGGGAAGTTCCCGCTTCTTCAGCCAGGTGGTTGATGGTCAGCGACTCAACATTGGTCAAGTCGGAGGTCATTCTCTTCATGATTTTCCGGTCAGATTTGGAGAGCTCAGAAGTCTCAACCGTGAAAAAATTGGTAATGTCCATTTATATCCCTACTTTTGATAAATTTGCTTTAATTTTATCACAATAGTGATAAAAATAGCTAGCCGTCCAAAAAGAATATACTTTATTTCCCAGTCAAGTCCTGGTAGGCCAGTTTCCCGACCGCGTTCTGGGCCAAAAGGATCTGCTCGCGCTCTTCCAGGCCCGTGTAATGGCTCATGAAGCAGATGTCATAGTAACTGTCTCCGGCAAAAATCCGGGCCGCGTCATGCTCCGTGTCTTCCAGTTCCCCGGTCTTGCTGTAAGAGCAGCCCTCGGGCAGGTCCTGGAGGAGCTTGTTAACGGACTCCTGGTAAAAGAGGGCCTTCTGGCAGACCTGGCCAAAAGGAGACGGGTCAGCTAAGAGCCGCTCTAAGAGCTCCAGGGCAGTTTCAGCGGAAAGGTAGTTTTCCCGGTCAGTCACTTCCATCAAGTACCGGCCCAGGTGAAGATGGGCAAATTCCGCTTCAAACCAGGCGGCCATCTTGGCAAAGCCGATAAAATCGATCAAAAAGTTAGTGGCCGTGTTGTCTGAGTCCGACAGCATCAAGTCCAGAATGTCCCGCAGCAGCCAGTCCCTTTGGGCCAGGTGGCAGAGCATCCCGCCTTCAACGATCTTGTCTTCCGGGACATGGACCATCTGGCTTAAGTCCTGCGGGTGGGCCTGGTAGTAGCAGGCTACGGCCAGCTTGATTAGGCTGGCTGACTTGAATTCTTCCCCGGCTAAGGGGCTGGCGTAGAGGACACCGGTCTTGTCTTTGATTAAAAGGGCAGTTTTGCCTGGCAGGGGAGCCAGGATGTCAGCAATCTTCTTAAAATCCAGCATTTTATCTCACCACGATATTGTCGCCAACGCATTCGGCGTAACTATTCAAATCCGGGTCCTGGTCGACCATGAAGATGGCATCTAGGTCGGCAAAAATCGTATTCGGGTTGGCCCGGTAGAAGGCGCAGGCTGCCGCCAAAGACTCAATTGACTCAATCATGCTGCCGACCATGGTTGGCACCCCCCGGCTTTCGGCTAAGTCATTGATCTTCTGGGCTTCAGACAAGCCGCCCGTCTTCATCAGCTTGATGTTGATGTAGTCGCAGGCTCCTTTTTCTAAAACTCTTTGGGCATCCTCGTAGCTTTCCACGGATTCATCCGCCATGATCGGGTAAGGGGAGTGGCGGGTCAAGTAAGCCATGGTGTCCAGGTCCCAGGCCGGGACTGGCTGCTCGATAAAGTCGATCAAAAGGCCCTGCTTGTGCCAGTATTCTGCTGCCTGCATGGTCTGCCGGACATCCCAGGCCTGGTTCATGTCTAAGCGCAGGTGAACCATGGGCCCCGCCGCGTAGGCCAGGTCTTCGACCAGCTTGATATTCCGCTTTAAGTGGCCGGCCCCCAATTTCAGTTTAAGGGTCTTGAAGCCCTGGTCGACCATTTTCTGGGCGTCAGCGATCATCTGCTCGGCCTTGCCAATGCTGATGGTGTAGTCGGTCTCCACGCTGCCGTCCTTGCCGCCTAAGAGCTGGGAGAGGGTGAGGCCAAAAAGCTTGGCCCGGCTATTGTAGAGGGCGATTTCGACCGCGGCCTTGGCCGGGGCATTGTGGACGATGGAAGTCTTGACCGTGTTTAAAAGTTCCTTCCAGTCGGTCAGGTTCTTGCCCAAGACGAGAGGCTTGATCGTTTCTTCAATAACGGCCCGGGCGCTGGACAAGCTGTCCCCGGTCACTTTTTCATTAGGGGTGCAGGTACCGACACCCGTTACTCCGTTAGCCAGTCGGACCGTCACCCGGACGGCGTTGACGGCGTCAACCCGGTGCAGGGCCGTGACGAAGGGCTGCTTTAAGGGAATCTGCTTAATGTCGACCTGCAGGTCTGCAATTGCCAATTGTTCAGCCATTTTTTCCTCCTTGTTTATTTTCCTGTTTCTTTATTTTTCTTTTTTCTCTTTATATTTTTCCTACTTGTCAAAAAGCAGTTCATAGGCCCACCGCTCCGGGTCGACCGAGTCGCTGGTCACCGTAATGATGCCCCGGTAGACAAAGCCCAATTTGTCAGCCAGGTGCTGGACGGCCTGGTTCTGCTTGCCCGTATCCAGGCGGAAGCTCTTAATTCCATTTTCTTGGCCAAAAGCAATTACTTTTTTCAGCAAAAGCTGGCTGAGCCCCTGTCCGCGGAAATCCTTCTTAATGGCGAAGCGGTGCAGAGCCCAGTAGGGAGAACTTCCCGCCCAAATCGGGACTTCATAGTTGGGGTCAAAGTCGGTCGCGGCCATATATGCGGCGACTTGCCCATCTTTAAGTAAAACCCAGCCCTGGCGGTTGTCCAGGTCTTCTTCAATGCTGGCTCGGTTAGGGTAGCCTTCTTGCCACTGGCTGGAGTTTTGCGCCTTCAAAAGGGCTTTGGCGTCTTTGATGATGTCGACAATGTCCTCTAGGTCCCGGCTTTCTGCCTTTCTGACTAAGGTTTCTTCAGTCATCTTAAGCCTCGTTGATGTGGTCTCTTAAGTAGCTGTATTGCATGGCGTCTTCCAGCTGGCTGGTGTCCACGCCTAAAACTTGGGCCAGGGCATAGGCAAAAGCCCAGGAAGTGGCCGGCCCCCGGCTGGTGACCAGCTTGTGGTCCTCGTCAATGACAGCTGGGGTGTCGACGTAGGTGCTGGCCGGGTTTTCACTGGCAACTTGTTCTTTAAAGTCCGGGTGGCTGGTCCACTTGGCTTCTTTTAAAAAGCCGTACTTAGACAAGGCGATCGGGGAGGCGCACATGGCGGCGTTCCACTTGCCGGCCGCGAAGCGCTGCTTCATCAGCCCGGCCAGCTTCTCGCTTGCTCTTAGGTGCTTGGCGTTTGGGGCACCGCCCGGGAAGGCGACCAAGTCGTAGTCAAGTAGGGATTCGTCCACTAACTTGTCGCAGGTAAAGCGGATGTCGTGTCCGCCAGTGATGGTCAAGTTGTCCAGAGCCACCATATCGCAAGGGATGCCCAGCCGGCGCAGGACGTCGACCTGGCTTAAGCCTTCGATTTCTTCACATCCATCTGAAAAAACAATTGCTGCAGTTGGCATAGTTTTCTTCTCCTTTTTTCTAAAAATCACTTGCTCGTGCTTTTAATTTTTTGTTAATGATTTGCTACCTCCTATTGTACAAAATTGCGGTCAGCTTGTCGCTGAAAGCGGGCTATTTTCAGCAATTTGCAATTGCCGGCTGTGATCGTTTAAAATGGATACGGCTTTTTCCTTTGGAAAAATAAGCAAATCAGTGAAAAAACAGAAAAGAGCAAACAATGCAGTTCGTTTATCTCATTATCTTAGGCGTCCTGGCCGGCATCGTGGCGGCGGTGGCCAGCATGGCGTCGCTTGTCTCTTACCCGGGCCTGCTCCTCTTCGGCCTCAGCCCGGTCAGCGCCAATATGACCAATACGGCGGCCCTGGTGACGACCGGCTTTGGCTCCTTGTCCTCCTGCTTAAAGGAGATGCGGGGGCACTGGGGGGAGCTTTGGCGCTATGCCTTCTTCCAATTGACCGGGGCCTTAATTGGGGGCTGGCTTTTAGTCCAGTTCCCGGGAAAAATCTTTCAAAAATTAGTGCCCTTTTTTGTCCTTTTTTCAGCTGGCCTGCTCCTCTACAGCGGCCGGCAAAAGCATCCAAAGCAGGCGACCAAGCTGGGAAGAATCGGGGCTTATTTTGGCTTGTTCGTGGCCGGGATCTATGCCGGCTACTTTGGCGCGGCGTCGGGCGTTTTGACCTTGATCTTTTTGACGGCTTTAAGTGACTCTTCTTTTGTCGTCATCAACGCCATTAAGAGTGTGATCGGTTCTTTAGCCAACCTGGTGGCTCTGGCGCTATTTGCCTTTAAGGGCGGGGTCAACTGGCCAGTAGCTTTTCCTTTGGCGATTGGCCTCTTTATTGGTGGCTATTTCGGGCAAAAAATGATTAAATATCTAAAGCCTGCCTGGGTCAGATGGATCACGGCTTGCTTCTCGGTCCTTTTGGCCATTTACCTGGGCTGGCGGGCCTGGGGTTAACTACCCAAGCCAGGCAAAGTAAGTTAGAATAGTTATTGATTGATTTAAGGAGGACGGGCATGAAAACTGAAATTTATCTGGTCAGACATGGGGAAACGCTTTTTAACCGCCTGAACAAGGTACAGGGTTGGTGCGATACCCCCTTGACCATCAAAGGAATTGACGATTTAAAGAAGACGGCTGACGCCCTCTCTCAAATTCATTTTGACAACATGTACTCGTCAGACTTGAAGCGGGCGATTGACACCGTCCACTTGATGAAGGACGTCAACCAGGTGTCTAACATTGGCAAGATCAAAAAGCTGCCGGAATTCAGAGAAGTTTTTTACGGTTCTTTTGAAGGCGGCAGCATCGATGATATCTGGCTCGGTGTTTCTAAAGCCGCGGGTATTCCAGCAACCACTGACGTAAAGAAGATTATCGATACCATCGGCATCTACAAGTTCCGGGAAGTCACTAAAAAGGCTGACCCCCTCCATTTGGCCGAAAGCACGGAAGAACTGGAAACCAGAATGTGCCGGGCCATCAAGGTCTTGAGAAAAGAGACCAGCGGCGAAGGCCGGGTCTTGCTGGTTTCCCACGGGGACTTTATCAAGACCCTGGGGATCAAGTACTGGAAGGAAAGCGACGGCCTGCATGACATCACCTTCCCGGACAACGGCAGCGTCAGCCGGGGGATTTTGGACGAAGAAGGCAATTTTGAAATTGTCGACTACAACTGCAAGGCTGAAGATTTATGAACAAGGAGACAGACTAGAAGATGAAGTGGGATACGCACACTTTTACGCTCGTTTTGCTGGTGATCGTGGGCCTGTGGGAATTTGCCCGGGGCTATAACATCCAGCGGATGGGGAAGAAGGACAGCCTGCCAGCCAAGTCCTACTACCTGACCGGGGCCGGCATCCTGGCCGTGGCCATTTATTACGCGGTAAAGTTGTGGGGCTAATATGAACGTTCATTCCTGGTGGGTTCCTTATGCCATCTTGCTTTTCGGCATCTGGGATTTAATTACCGGCATCACGCGCCTGCGCCGGCAGAAGCAGGGCGTCAAGCAGAAGGGGCTGGGGGGCAAGGCTTTTGTCCTCTTAGGCATCCTCTTCATCATTACTGGAATCTGGGCTTTTTGGCTCTAGAAGGCAAAAAATTATGGCAAAGTTGGCACTGCTGAGGCATGGGGAAAGCCAGGCCAATGCGGCAAACGTATATACAGGCTGGAATGACGTCCCCTTAACGGATAAGGGCCGGCGGCAGGCCTGGGCAGCAGGGGAGAAATTAAAAGAAGTCGGGGACTTTCACCCGACTATGATTCACACCTCCCTTTTGTCGAGGGCAATTGAGACGGCGAACATCGCGGCCGAAGCCGCGGGCTTTTTATACCTGCCGATTGCAAAGACCTGGCGGCTGAATGAACGCCACTACGGGGCCCTGCGGGGCCTGGACAAGGACGTGTCCAGGAAGATTTTCGGTAAAGAGCAGGTTTTAGAGTGGCGGCGGGGCTTTGACGCGGTTCCGCCAGCGCAAGGGTCACCAACTATCGACCGTCGCTATTGGGGAGTGGACCCTCAGCTTTTGCCAAGAGCGGAGAGCCTGCACCAGAGCCAGCTCCGCCTGTTGCCTTACTATGAAGACGAGGTGGCCAGCCGCTTAGTGGCTGGGGAAGACCAGCTGATCGTGGCCCATGGCTCCAGCCTGCGGGCGCTGATCAAATATTTAGAAGACATCAACAATGTGGATATCCTCAAGCTGGAGGTGCCTAACGCCCAGGCCATTGTCTATGACTTTGACCAGGAGCTGAACATTGTGGATAAGATGATCACCAACTGATTACAAAAACAGGCTGAGGCCTGTTTTTTATTTTGCCTTTTTTCTTCTTTTTTTACTCGGAAAAAATCAGCGGTTATTGAAAAACTTGACATCGTTTTTGGGAGTGTTACACTTAGTCACAAGTTATTAGAAAACTTGTGAAAAGATTTTATAAACGGAAAGTGTGATAAGATGCCAGTAATGACAGCCCAAGAAGTGATGGATTTGATTCCCAACCGCTACCCGATCTGCTATATCGACAGGGTGGAGGAACTGGAAGCCGACAAAAGGATCAAGGCTGTGAAGAACGTGACGATCAACGAACCCTTTTTCCAGGGGCATTTCCCGGGAAATCCGGTGATGCCCGGGGTCTTGATCATTGAAACTTTGGCCCAGGCGGCCTCGATTTTGATCTTGAAGTCACCGGCCTTTTACAAGAAGACTGCTTATCTTGGGGCGATCCACCAGGCCAAGTTCAGAAGGATGGTCCGGCCGGGGGATGTTTTGGAAATGGAAGTGAAGATGCTCAAGGTCCGGGCTAAGACGGGGAGCGTGGCAGCAGTGGCTAAAGTGAACGGGGACCTGGTCTGCCAGACGGAACTGGTCTTTATCGTGGGTGACCGGGACGGCAAGGACATGCAGGCGAAAAATTAGAAAAAGCAAAAATTTATGGCGACTTTTGCCAGACTGCTAAATGTCGGGGGCAATCTATGGTAAAATCTATTTTGATATATTCAAAATAGATTTTTTAAAATGGAGCTAAATATGCGCAAATTATTTCTTTTGAGAGGCGCGCCCGGCTCTGGCAAGTCTTCATTTATCGCCCGGCACCACTTATTGCCGTACGCGATCAGCGGGGATGCGATCCGCCTGCTTTTGGCGAACCTGACCGTTTACTATGACCAGAAGACTGACGTTCTGCACCAGGTTATTCCGCGGCATGTCACGGAACAGACCAAGCGGATGAAGGACAACTTGGTTGAGCACAAGATGTCCTATGGGGAAACCGTCATCGTGGACGGGACCCACATTGTCGCCAGCGAGATCGATCACTACAAGAAGTGGTGCGAGAAGTACCATTACGAGTGCTATGTGGTTGATTTGATGCAGAACCAGACCCTGGAAGGTTTGTTGAAGAGAAACCAGATCCGGATGCAATACGACTGGGTGAAGCCGGAAGTCATCACGATGATGTACAATTCTTACAAGGCGCACCCGGAGCTGCCCAAGTGGGTTAAGGGGATCAAGCCCAACCAGATGGAGCAGGCCCTGCAGCAGAGAGAGAACAATCTGGACCATTATTCACATGTGATTGCCATACCTGACGAGGTGGCGGAAGAAGATTTTCCACATGTGCACATTTCCAACTTCTACTTCTCTTTCAACGACAAGTTCAGTGAAAAGTACGGGACTTACCGGAATGTGGTGACGATCGGCAAGACCAAGGAAGAGGTGGTCGACGAGTTCCGTCTGCCATACTTTGCCTTTAAGTTCCACCACAAGCACTTTTTGATTTCGGCCTACCCGATCAGAAACGAGATGCTGGACCCGGTCAAGAAGGTCAAGGGGACCTGGTCTTACACGACCGGCCTTTACAACGTGGCTGACTTTATCAGAGAATTTCCGAAAAACGATAAATCACACGTTCACCAGTTTAATTTGAGCAATCTGGACCGGACCAGACTTTTGTACATTTGGTAAAAGACAGAGAAAAAGCTTTTCCCCAGGATTGCGGGGAAAAGCTTTTTTTCGTGCGTAATATTATCGCCAAGTTAAGGGAATTTGCCCGTGAGTCATCCGGACGGGGTCAGGCAGGGTGAAATCTGCCGGTTCCAAGGTAACCTTGTCGATAACTTGTGGAATAACGGGTTCGTTGACCTCGACTCCGTCATAAGGGAAGTCAGTCACGGGCCGGGTTGGGACTTGCCCTAAGCGCTCTATTTCGGCAAAGCCGGAGACAACCTTGGCAAAGACGGGGTAGGTCCCGGTCAGTTGGGGCTGGTCGGTCAAGGGAAAGAAGACTTCGCAGCCGGCCAGGCCCAATTCGTCGTAGCCGCCCATGCAGGCAGTTCCGGCAGTGACAGGCAGGGGAGTGAGGTCGGGATTGAGGTTAAATTCATTGGGCAGGAGGTACTTGGCCTCTTTTTTGCCAAAGGCATTGTAGCTTAAATCAACCCATTTGCCGGGAACAATCCGCTGGATCGCATGGCCATCATAGATGTGGTGTTTGACAGCCCAGACGAAGCTAGCACAGGTATTAGGGGCGGCGTCTGGCAGAAGGTCTAAGACGATCTTGGCCCCGTTTTTCATCCAAAAAACTGCTTTAGCCATATGTCCTCCTTACTTGAAGTAAGCCCGGGTGTAGTCGGCGGTCCCGGTAGTGTTCCAGAGGACTCCGCGGAGGTTAGAGTTGACCAGGTGGTCTTCAACTTCGGTGCAGAGCGGGATGACCGGGTTGTCCTTACTCAGCTGCTTCTGGGCGTTCAAGAGGTTCTTGAAGTAGGCCTTTTGGGAAGTAGCGTTCTTGGACTTGGCCAGGCTGAGCTGCTTGTTGAAGTTCTTGCTGGTGTACTTGCCGAAGTTGTGGGAGTTGTTCAGCTCCTGGGTTTCCAGTTCGCTCATTGGGTCAGCGTAGTCGTTGAGCCAGTAGCTCAGTTGGAGGTCAAATTCGCCTTTAACTGCCAGGTTGTAGGCAGACAAGAAAGGCAGGGACTTGACTTCAATTTTGACGCCGGAGAGCTTGCTTTTGATTTGTGATTGCAGAAATTCAGCCTGGTTCTTATCAGTAGAAGTGTCGTAGCCGACCAAAGTCAAGCTTACGCTGGACTTGCCCAGTTCTTTCAGGCCTTCCTTCCAGAGCTTTTTCGCCTTGGCAACGTTATAGGTTTCCTTTGGCTTAGCGACAGTAGCGAAGTCCTTATTGGTGCCAGGGTATTTGGCAGCGCCTGGTGAAGAGTAAGTGTAGGAAGGCTTAGAGCCGTTAGCCATGACTTTTTCAGCCAGCTGCTTTCTGTTGATGACTAAGTAGAGGGCCTGGCGGAGCTTGTCATTGCTTAAGGCGCGGCCTTTAGCCTGGTTGGTGCGGATGAAGTAGTTGCCGGAGCGGTCGACTTGCTTTAAGTGCTTGTCATTTTGCAGGCCTTGAGCAGTTGTGCCGCTGGTTAAGGCGTCATCCAGGCTGCCCTGCTGGAAAAGCTGGTGGGCGGTGTTGGCTTCTTTAACGACTTGATACTTGATCTTGGATAATTTAACTTCAGATTTAGCGTAGTAGTTAGGGTTCTTGACCAAAGTCCAGGTGTTTGAGCCGGCCTTCCAGCTGCCAAGTTTGAAGGCACCGTTTGAGACGAAGGTCTTCATGCTGGTTCCGTACTTTTTACCATATTTCTTGACCAGTTTGGTGTTTTGCGGCAAAAAGCTGGTCATGGTCAGCTTCTTGGTGAAGGTTGGGATCGGGTATTCCAGGTCAACGACCAGTTTATGCTTACCCACGGCTTTGACGCCTAAAGTTTCGGGCTTCTTTTTGCCATTTTGGATGGCGGTGGCATTCTTGATGCCCTGGTAGATGTAGCTGTAGCCAGACTGGGCAGTTGGGGACACGCCTTTTCTCCAGGCAGTGACGAAGTCCTGGGCGGTCACGTCATCACCGTTAGACCATTTGGCAGACTTGAGGTAGAAGGTGTAGCGCTTGCCGCCATTGGACTTGACCGTCTTTTTGGCCAGGGCCGGGACAGGATTGTTGTTCTTGTCTGAGCGGAAGAGGCCATCGTCCATCTGGTTTAAGACGTCCCAGATCGGCACCGTGGTACTGGCGGATTGGTCAAAAGTGGCGATCGTGTCGCTCTCCATCAAGTTGAGCGTGGTCTTGGCCGTGGATGTGGTAGATGATTTGCCGCAGGCACTGAGCAGGAGCCCAGCCGCTAAAGCTGTGGCAAGCGGTAGCTTTTTCCCCATGTTGATCTCCTCTGTTACACAATTTTAGTGGGTCAATAGATTAAAATAACATTAAGAACTTTATAATTATAATTTAACAGCTGGCCGCGGAATTGTCAATTGGAAAATGGTTATGAAATCAGATGGATAAGAAAATCAATGTATGCTGGATGTCATTGTCTGTTAAAATTAACTTGTACTATTGTGTTTAAAATGTGGTAGCTATTTTGGCTGATCTTAAAGACGGAGGAGCTAAAAATGTCCGATAATTTAAAAAATGCTGTTAGTACTTTTATGGATCTGCGGCATTTAAATTGGGAAGAAGTAAGGGAAAATCTAGACGGGGTAAAATCTTTCTTAAAAATTGGAGCACAGCGGGATCTTTCGGATATCGAAGTTAACAATCTGATTGATGAGATGGAGAACGAAGACCTTACGAGCAAGGAAAATGTCATCTCTTTATCAAGCAATTATGATAACGGACTCAAGGTTGACAATTACAAGTACTCCGCTTGGACTTTGTACGAGAAGCTGCTTGAAAGCAGAGGTTGGTCTAAGCAATCGATTGACAATACCCGCTCATCAGCTGAGGATATCTTGTGTAAGTTGCGCCGGGACAACAAAGATGCAGGTAAAGGCCTGGTTGTTGGTGAAATTCAGTCAGGTAAAACTGCAAACATGGCGGCTTTGATTGCGCAAGCGGCTGACAATGGCTTCAATTACTTTATTATTTTGAGCGGCGTAATTGACTCTCTGAGAAAGCAAACTGGTCAAAGAATAAGACAAGACCTTACTTCTAATGGTGAGTCTAACCTCCACTGGAAGGTTGTTGATAATCCATCTCTGAAAAACAAAGACCTGTTAGTTGAGACTTTGGACTTTAGAGAAGAGTCACATGACCGCTTTATCACGGTTTGCTTGAAAAATTACAAGAGACTGGAGAACCTGTATAACTGGTTGTCAGCAAACAAGTCCCAACAGAAGAAAATGAAGGTTTTGCTGATTGACGATGAAGCGGATCAAGCAAGCATCAATACCAAAGATATTGATTCTGACGAGAGAACACAGATCAACCAAAGAATCTTGGATATAGTTAATGACCGAGATTTTGGCGCGATGAACTATATTGCGTATACTGCGACACCTTTTGCAAATGTTTTGAACGAAGCCGGGGAAGGTACTTTATATCCAAAGGACTTTATTGAACTCTTGACTCCTTCAGAAAACTATATTGGTGCTATGCAAATCTTTGGAACCGCGGTTCCGGAAAATAGCCCAGGTCTTCCAATCATTAATGAAATTCCAGAGAGGGATGCAAGATCCCTTAAAAATATTTCTAAGCAGCATTTTAATTTGGCACCAGGCAGCTTGCAAGATGCGATTAATTGGTTCTTGCTGGCAGTTGCCGCTATGCGCAGTTACGGCTACCAGAAACCAATTTCAATGATGATCCATACCAGCTTTAAAGTAGCTGACCACGCGCAAATGGCAAAAATCGTCGAAGGCTATTTGCTGGATTTGAAGGAAAATTATGAATCTCGTTTAGCAGATTTGGCGGAATTTTACGCAAAGATCCAAGAAGAATTGCCATTAAGACGATTTTTAGCGGTAATGGATAATTACACCCGCAAGGATGAAGTTAAGGACTATCCAACTTGGAATGATGTTGAGCGGGAATTAAAAGAAATGTTCGCTTTGCCTAATGATGATTTCTTGACAAGCATTAAGTCAGATGAAAAAGGGATTTTCCATTACGGCAACGGCATTCATATGTGTATCGACAACAGCAAGTCCAAAAATTCTGATGACCATGCTACCCGCTTAATTTACCCAGATAAGGTTGACGAAACTAAGAAGGCGCCGGCCTTTATCGTGATCGGTGGTAACACTCTTTCTAGAGGCTTAACGATCGAGGGGCTAGTATCAACGTATTTCTTAAGAAGTACCAATCAAGCAGATACGTTAATGCAGATGGCAAGATGGTTCGGTTACAGACAAGGCTATGAATTATTCCCGAGAGTATGGCTAGATGAAAATGCGCAAAAGCGCTACCTCTTCTTAAGCCAAATGAACGAAAGCATGCGGGAAACTATGTCCGCGTATGCCACTAATGGTTTAACACCAATGCAGTATTTGCCGACAATTCAAGAGTGCCCTGAGTACCAGCTTGTTACGATCACTTCAAACAATAAGATGCAAGGCGCTGTAGCTAAGAACTTTAACTTTACTGGTGTTAGTCCTCAAACGACCGTGTTTAATAACAATAAAGAAGTTTTGGAAGAGAACTTACAAAAAACTGCGAAATTTTTGGCTAGCTTGCCAAAGTACCAATTGACACGTAAAAACTATCTTTTATGGAAAGATGTTTCCACCGAAAAAGTTGTTAAATATTTAGAAGCATATAAGACTGTTGAACGGGACCGGCAGATAACCAGTGTTCCAAACGTGATCAAATGGCTGAATCAGCGACTTGAAAACTTTGACTATGTCCAATCAAATGATTCGGGAAACTGGGACAAGTGGAATGTTGTGTTGATCAATAACAATTCTGCCAAGAAACACTGGGACGTTGCAGGAGCAAAAGTAGGTATGGTATCTCGTAGCAGAAAGAAGCTGTCTGTCGATACTGATGGTGTAATTGACATTGGTGTCTTGAGAAGTCCAGAAGATCAGCTTAGCGATATTACTGATAAGGAACTGACTAGAGAAGAGAGAGACAGAGCTAAAAGTCCTGCTCAAATGCGAAAAATCAGAGGTGACCATAATTTAGGGAACACACCGCAATTACTGATTTACTGCATTGACAAAGATTCAACTACTACAAGAAAAGACCGTAAAGACTTAAATGCTGAGGCTGATATCATTGGCTTGAGCATAATGATCCCTGGCTATGTTGATCGTAAGCAAAACCGGGTAGATTCTATTCAAATCGACATCAGCCGCTTTATCGATCCAGATGAAATTGGCGGCGAAGTTAATGAAGAGGAATTTGAAGAAGAGAACTAGAAAGCATAGGAAATGGGAATGAAAATTAAGATTGCCGCGGATGATTCACAAAGCATGGCCCAGTCAGGTGATTCAATCCTGCGCTCGCTGCAAAATACTGATCTGTCATACGCGGATGTTGTTGTCAGAGAAAGTCTGCAAAATTCGCTAGATGCAACTTTGCCAGATGCTGACAGAACGATTGTTAATTTCGATCTGAAAGAATTTGACAGTGAAGAATTAAGTGCCTACTTTGAGGGGATTCAAGATGAATTGCTAAAAAATCACGCCGGCCGGCAAAAGTACTTAGCGATTAGTGACAAGCATACTTACGGCTTGACGGGTGATTATCTTTCCAATGATTCTAAGGTGCTTGACAGCAGTAATTTTCAAAAGCTGGTCTTCAGTATTGGGAAAAATCAAGACCATGACGGTGCTGGCGGCAGCTGGGGCATGGGGAAAACCAGTTTCTTCAGAATTGGCGTGGGTATTGTTCTGTACTACACCAGAATTAAACTTGAGTCTGGTGAGTATGAAGAGAGACTGGTCGCTTCTTTAATTGAAGACCCTAAGAAAGAAGACAGATTGTTAAAAGCAAGCAGTCGTGGCATTGCTTGGTGGGGCCGGTATGAAGACGGCAATGACAAACTGTTGCCAATAACTGACCATGAAGAGATAAAAAATATCTTGCAGATTTTTGGATTGCAGAATTATCAAAACGATGATACCGGGACAGTTATTCTTATTCCATATTTAAGAGAAGGCTTGGCAAGAGCGGATGAAAACGGATCTGAGCGCCAAGTCCCATGGAACAGATCGTTTGCTGATGCAATCCAAATGGCAGCCCAGCGGTGGTACGCTCCAAGAATTTGCAATCCAATTTATTCAGAAGTAACGGGAAACTCGGCCTTACTTTGCCATGTTAATGGAGAAAATATTTTCCAGTTAGACTATACTTTCCAGATCATGCAGGACTTGTATAACGCGGCTGCAACTGGAAAAGCAGATAAAGGGTCAAGAATCGTAATTAAGGAAATCCGCTTGGCAAAGAGGGCATTTTCTAAAAATGATGCTTTAGCAGGCCGGGTCGCATTTGTGCAGCCTACAGATGAAGAGCTTGGCATTGCAGGCCAAAACCGCTTTGCTCCATATTCATACATTACTTCTGAATTAGCTGATGAAGCCAGTCCTAAACGTATCTTGGCTTATACCAGAAAGCCGGGTATGATCATCCGCTATGACATTGATGGCAAGTGGACATACGGCGTGAAATGTGATGGCAATTTGCTGGCCTTCTTCGTGCCAAAGTCCGACCAAAAGATGACCCGCCCCTTGCAAGAGCAAGGCTACGACAACTTGGAACAGTACCTTCGCAATTCCGAAAAGGCTGACCACGCGGAATGGTTTGATGTTGCCAACAAATCTGTGGTAAAAAGAATTACTGCTAAAACGGCTGAAGCGATTAGAGATTCACTTAGAAACAAGAACGAAGATACCAACGTTCATATGTCTGACCGCTTAGCCAGAAGATTTGGTTCATTGGTGCCAAAGGCCCGCGGAGAAGCAGCCAGCGTTCCAAGAAAAAACAGCAGTGGTAAGAAGAAAGAGAAGACGGTTCACATCAAAGTTGATGACACTCAACAAGTTGGTACAGATAAATTCCAGCTTAGCTTTAGCGGATACGTGAGAAACAAAGCCAAAATTTCTTTAGGCGTGCTGACGCAAGAGGGCCGGTTAACTGCTGAAAATTGGGCTAAGAGTTTCGATAAACTTGATTTTCCTGTAACAGTAGTTGGCTTTAGCCCTGTTGAATTTGAAGGAATTGAATGGGAGCTACAAGATGGTAATATCTTGCTTGATGCTGAGACAGCAGGGTCTTTTTCTGGAAAAATGACAGTTAAGCTGGCCAGCTTTGATTACCGGATCAATATCGCGATCAAACAGATCAAGTAAGGGGGGAGAAAATGGCAAATACCGAAATCAACTTTTATAAACAGATCAATGATCAAGTAACCGAGGAAGCCGGGATTAAGTACGAACTTCCGAGTTTCAGTTTCGTTTCTGAAGATGGTGAATTAGTAGAAATGCTGGACACTGATGAAACTGGTGACAATATCGTTGTCCAGGATGATTCATGGACTCCTCAAGAGAACAACTTGATCTATGAACAGCGATTCCATATTGAACATCCTGGTGAGTTATTTGGCAGGGATAAAGTAACTGACTCCGCGAATAAATTAGGTATCGCTGTTCACGTTTATTCCAGAAGCTCATTCTTTCAAGAAACCATTGCTTGTGATGGCGACATTTATGATACTGACGAAGAAATTACCGTAGCTTTTAAGCATGTATTCCCAAAGGCCAGCCTGCGTGGGAAAATTGCCTTGGAGTTTTTCTTTTATCTCAAAGATTTTCAAAAAAGCAATCCATTGCAAGCCAGTTTTGTGGGGACTAATTTAAGCCAGTCTCATATTTACCGTGTTGTTTTGCATGTTGACGGGGATGCGCCATTATTCCCAATCACGCAAAGAGACGTTCCAGGTGGCCCATTATGGACTGTTAAGAAGTTGTGGACTGACCCATCTGTTGAGATGTTTGATCTTTCTACAGTTCAGATTGAATTGAATTCTGCTCACCCACTTATTGAACAAGTTGATGCTGGGAAGACCAGACTGGCCGTAGAAACCTTGTCCAATATCATTATTGAGTCAATGGGAATGATTATCGCGCAAACACTTGCTGATATGAAAGAGCAAGAACTCAGTTTTGATGACGAATGCGCTGAAGGTTCAATTGCCTCGGTTGTTGAGCAGTGGATTACCTTGCATGACGTTGATACAACGAATATCATGACGATTATGTCGAGCTTGAAGAACAGTGACTTGAAGGATTACGTTGCAACCGCTGGAGATGAAGAAGATGGCGATTAATTGGAATATAAACTACGGTATTGCTTCAGCTGCTGAAGATTTTCAAAAATTGCAAGTTGAAGCTGAAGACATCATGCCTATCAACTTGAGCGATGACTGGCTGGAATTGAGAGAGAAGCTGATCAGTGCAAGAGATGAGGTATTCGAAAAGTATGGCTTTGATTTTGCCAAAAAATTGGAATACTCGTTTGACGTTTTGTATGGACTAAAAGTCTATCAAATTTTGAATAAAAAGATTGGCTTTAATCTGAGGCAAGCAGGTGATGACAATATTTGGCGCTTCTTGTCAGTGCGGGTAATTCCTGATATTGTCCACTCAAGATTCGGTTTAAATGAAGATCACTTCTTCAGATTGAACCGCCGGATTTGGCTGAAGACAATTTGGTGGTATATTCATCTTGGCTGGACAGGCGATGAGGAAGGTACATGGGATCTATTGAAGCAAAATACCACGGATACCATTTTGCAATTAGTTGAACGCCCAGGCTTGGGTTACTATTCAGCGGTTGATCATGAGATCCTGGTTCAGTACAAAGGGTACCGGGATGCCAAAGTAGCTAATGCCACTGATATTTTTAGAGAAGTTTTGAAACTGAACGTAGCTAAGCTGCCAACTACATCTCCTGAGCTGATCGCAGGTGGTATTCCAGTTTACGTTAAGTCATTGTTTGAGGCTGTTATTTAATTGAGGAGCAAAAGATGCTGATCAATCAAGATCTTTACAATCAGATCATTAGAAAGAACGCCAATAAGTTCTCTAATTTAAGGGTTATAACTGGCTATTCTTCAGCTAAATTTTTAGCAGATCTCCATCGAGAGTTTCCTAAGTTAAAGATGACGGTTTATATCGGGATGGCCGAAGATGGTGGTGTTAACAAAGATGATCACCAAGGATATTGTGACTTGTCCAAGGATCCAAATCTGGAAGTATACTATCACGTAGAGAAGCCGGGTGATCATCGCAAGATTATCGATTTTTCCAATCAAGATGGTGAGCATGCTTCTTATATCGGTTCCGCTAACTTCAGTTCCAATGGCCTAACTTCACAAACGGAGATTATGACTGAAGTGACGGATGATCTGGATGACTTGTTTTTGTCAGCAAAAGAGCAGTGCTTGCTTTGTACAGACAGCCAGGTTACTAAATACGTTACTTTGATAGATTCATCATCTACTGATAAGAAGTCAGTAGATGATGAAGCAATCGATTACGACTCAGAGCTCTTTTTGAAAATGAGTGATACACAAAAATATGATGGCAGCGTTTCTGTATCCTTGCTTTTCGATAAGTATGATTATGACCATACAGGAATTAATGCGGCAAAGCCTTACGTAACAATCCCGCAGCCAATCGCTTGCGTTATTCCCGAAAATAAAATCTTTTCTCTGACAATTGGAAATAAACGTTATCATGGCATGCGGCAAGATGATCTTGGCCGTAAAATCGTGTTAACCGATGGTGATTGGTTTGAAATTGCGGCAAAATACTTAAAGCTGAATAGTAAGCCAGTCAAAAGAAAAGAATTGGAAAACAAACGATGCACAAATCTCTTGTTTATTCCAAAGGCGGAGGATATGTATGAGGTTAGGTTCATAGAAGAGGATAAGGAGGTGTAAGCCATTATTAAATTAATCGAAACGTTTAGTGGCATTGGCGCGCAAGCACAGGCACTAGACAACATTAACGCGGATTATTCCGTTGTAGCCACCGCTGACTGGGAAGTAGGGGCGATTTACGCTTACGATATTTTGCATAATGGCAAGCAAGACCTGTCTAAATACCGCCACCATACAAAGGACTCTTTGATTGATATTTTGTCGCGATTTAATTTGTCTAGTGACGGGAAGCATCCCCTCAGCCAAAATGGCTTGAAGATTATGCCAACATGGCAGCTTAAGACATTGCTAGCGGCGATTGTCAGATCTAACAATTTTATCGACATCACCTCTGTTCATGCTAAGAACCTTCCTGAAGGAAATGTACTAACTTACTCTTTTCCTTGCCAGGACCTATCAATCGCCAGGCACTGGCATCACAATACTGGCGGGATCGACAGAGATGCCAATAACCGAAGTTCTCTGCTTTGGCAGATAGAGCGGCTTTTAAAAGAATATGTGGTAATCGATAAGGAGCTGCCACAGTTCTTACTGATGGAAAATGTTAGTGCTATCCTATCTAAAAAGAACATCAGCAATTTTGAAGAATGGTGCGGCGTACTGGAAGATTTAGGCTATGTAAATCAAGTGTACACGCTTGATTCAAGAAACTTTGGGGTACCGCAATCTAGAACCAGAACTTACATGCTGAGCGTAAGGGCAACTACCAAGGCGCAAAAGGAAAGGGTAAAGAGATTCTTTAAAGACAATAACTTGGAAAAGGTTGAGCGTGCTCCAGAAGAAATTAATCCGATTGGCGATTACTTGAGATTGGATTATTCTGTGGAAAAATACCGGAGAGAAGCGATAGAAAGCACACCGAACTTTACCGACTCCAGACAGAGAATCTACAGAAACAGCAAGATTTTAGCTGTGGGCAGCCAGCCGCAAGACCAAATGGTTGCAAGTACAGTTACTACCAAGCAAGATCGGGATCCTAATTCGGGGATTGTGGATTATGGCAATAAACCGTTAACCGCGGTAAATACCCATTATCGCAATTTGACCCCAAGAGAGTGCTTCTTGCTAATGGGCTTTAAAGAAGCGGATTACGATACTCTGATGGAGAATAACCGTGAAGTCAGAGAAGGAAGCAGGCTACTAAACAATTCTGAGCTGATAAAGCTAGCAGGAAACAGCATTGTTGTTCCTGTTCTGGAAGCAATCTTTAAGCAGGTTGAAGAACTGCAGAGAATGATTTAAAGATAGAGCAAAAAGACAAAGTTTAACGACTTTGCCTTTTTAATTTGCAAACATATGTGCTTTTTTAAAGGAGATGTGGTAAGATAGATTCACATATAAAGAAAAAAATTCTACTTTTGTAGAACTATGGAGGACAAAATGGCTTTTTCTTACCGAAAACTGTGGGTCGTTGCCGCAAAGCACGGTTTAAACAAGACTCAGCTTAGAGACCAAGCAGGAATCAGCAATGGCTGCCTGGCCAAGCTAAGCAAGAATCAGCCTGTAAGCATGGAGACCATGGGCAAGATCTGTGAAAGTCTTGATTGCAATATAGGTGATATTGTCGACTACGTAAAAGGAGACGAGTAATTTTATGGAGAGAACTTCAGAAAAGAGCAATGGCTTGACGGTGGCCAGTTTGTTTTCAGGCATTGGCGGGCTGGACTTGGGTTTCATGTACTCGGGCTACAATCTTGTATGGGCCAATGATTTTGAGAAGAATGCGGTTGATGTTTACAAGGAAAACGTCGATGAGCGGATCGTCCTAGGCGACATTACTGAGATCTATGAGCAAGTACCGGAAACCGATGTGCTGATTGGTGGATTTCCTTGTCAGCCATTTAGCATGATGGGGAAGCAGAAGGGGTTTGATGACGAAAGAGGGACTCTGTTCTTTACCATTCAGCGGATAATTGAACTGCATGAGCAGCAGCCAAAAATCTTGGTCTTGGAGAACGTTAAGAACTTGCTTAGCCACGATCATGGCCGGACTTTCAAGAAGATGAAGTCGATTCTTGAAGACTTGGGTTATATTGTTCATGCCAAGGTTTTGAATACCAGTGACTATGGTCTCCCGCAAAACAGGCGGCGGGTATTTGTTGTGGCCTTTTTGAGAGATGAGTTTGGGGATGCCGCCTATGAGTACAATTATCCAGAACCAGTAAAGCTGAACAAGACGGTTTATGACTTGCTTGACGAAGATGTGGATAAGAAGTATTTCCTGTCTTACAAGATTTTGCCGACGATTATTGCTAATGGCAGTGGCAATTATCACTCCAAGTCTGAAATTGGCTTAGAAGTGGCCAGACCTTTGACGGCGACAATGCACAAGATGCACCGGGCAAACCAGGACAACTACTACGAAGACTTTGACAACAGAGCGAAGTTTACGGATACCCCGGAAAGACCGATTTCTTCTGTAAGAAGGCTTACTCCTAATGAATGTCGCAAGCTCCAAGGCTTTCCTAGCGACTGGAAATACGTTACTTCAGACACCCAGGCTTACAAGCAGTTTGGCAACGCGGTTTCAGTCAATGTGTCTTACGCGGTGGCCCAGTCAATCAACGAATTTTTGAGGAAAATAAACTATCATGGCTGATAACGTTAAGTATTTAAGTAGCAATATCTTCAATCTTGAGATTTTTACTAAAAAAGAAGTTGTTAGCATGATCGAGAATCTGGTTAAGACGATCGATCTGCTTTTGCCGGAAGCTGATCCAGAGGCTAGCGACGAGCATGTTGCCGAAATGCTGTATAGCTTTGGATTGACTGATTCCACGCGGGACCTTAAGCAATTGAAGGCTCTGACTGGCAAAACATTGTATGATCATTTGCTTGAGAGCATGAAGAAGATCTCAAAAGAGGATGTTTTTGCTAACAGATATTTAAGAAAGTACTCCAAAGAATACAGGGAAATCGAGTCAACTGATTTAGCCCAACTAGCTAAGCCAACTCTGGTCGACCTTTTCTGCGGATCGGGTGGTCTGTCATTAGGCTTAGCGCAAAGTGGCTTTAGAGTTATTTTTGCCAATGATATTGAAAAGGCAGCCCTGCAGTCTTATAGCTTCAACCACCCGGAAATTCCAGGTGACCAGATAACCATGGGCGGGATTGAAAACATCTCCTCCCATATCAACGATTACGTGAATGAAGAGGTGGATATGGTTGCCGGCGGGCCGCCATGCCAAGGTTTTTCAGAAGCTAACCGGCAACGCTTGATCGATGATCCAAGAAACAAACTCTACAAGTACTACGTAGAATCAGTTACAGCATTGCAGCCCAAAGTTTTTGTCATGGAAAACGTAAAGGGGATGCTGAAGGTTGCTTGTCAAGTTCTGGAAGACTTTAATAATTCAGCTTCTCACTATGATATTTACTACAAGGTTTTGAATGCCCGGAATTTTGGCGTTCCACAAAATAGAGAACGGCTGATTTACATTGGCATCAGAAAAGATATTGCTGACCACTACAAAACTAGTGCTGAAGAAGTGATGAATCAGATTTTGAACAAGTCCGGCAAGCAAAGCGACAGGCCATTAAGTGAAGCACTGGCAGGCTTAAGGCCGCTAGAGGCATCAAGAGTAAAGAACAATCCACAGCTGGAAAATGAAAAGATCGGCTATCTTATCGACAAAGAAGAAGCAGTTTATGGCAGCAAGTACTTGCAATTGATCAATCCAGATGGACAGGGAAATATTGTCTTTAACCACAAGTCACGCTATAACAATGACCGTGATATTGAGATTTACGGAAGAATGGAGCCTGGTGACCGCTCGGACAGCCCAAAGATTGCTGACATCATGCCGTATACTTCCAGAAAAGATATTTTTAAAGATAAGTATTTCAAGCTGATCCCTAGTGTGCCGTGCAAAACTATTACTGCCCACATGAAGTTTGACTGCAACATGTACATCCATCCTAGCCAAGCAAGAGGGCTGACGCCTAGAGAAGCAGCGAGAATTCAGTCATATCCTGATGACTTCTTCTTCCAAGGGTCATTTACCAAAACCTACCAGCAGATCGGCAATAGCGTTCCACCTCTTTTGGCGAGAGCGATCGGCCAAGAATTAATCAAGTTTACTAAGTAAAGAGGAAAAAATGAGCAGTTCAGATAAAGTAAGAGACTTCGAAGAGTATTTTCAACAGGTGGCGGCTAAAGTAAAAGAAATTTCTGGCTTGAACTTGTCCAGTGATAAGTACGACGCCGTTTTTACGAAGAGCCTGCGTACGACCAATTTGCTGAATAAGCAAGGCAGCACTAGTAAGCAGTCGCATATCGCGATAACTGGGAAATCACGGGACATTTTTCCATATATCGACATCGCATCATACACTGACGTTGATGGTGATAACGCGTTTAAGTCCTTTTATGTCTTGAAAGTAAAAATGACTTTCTACCTCAGCAACTTTAAGTACGCGAAAGCCCCATCAGTGGATATCTTTGCCGGGAAATCATCTGTAGACGCGGGTGTATCAGTTAAGCTGAGCCGGCCAAACAATGGTCCGCAAATAGAACTGGGTAACACTACTCAGTCTGATGAAAACTCCAGAGTTTTTAGGGAGCTTTTTGATGAGGGAGACGTGTTAGTGCTCTTAAAGAGAAAAGAACAGCTTCATTATGACGCCTTCATTTTGCGCAAAGATGATGTTGGTGACCTGCCGATCGATTGCATTGGCATGCTGAAAGGCAAGACAGTTACGACACCGGTTGATGAAGACAGTTTTGAATTTCCTAGCCAAGTTGGCCAAGATATCCCCAAGGCAGTAACTGGTGGTAAAAATGTGATTTTCTATGGTGCGCCAGGAACGGGGAAATCATATGGTATCAAATACTTTATTAGGGAAAACGGCCTGCCGGATTATGATCCGAAAGTTGGCAATCCCCTGGTTTTCCGTGTCACTCTGCACCCAGAATACGACTATTCTGATCTTGTTGGTCAACTGAGGCCAAGCGTCAAGGAAAATGACAGGGTTACTTATGAGCTTGCTCCAGGTGTCTTTACCAGCGCCTTGAAGAAGGCGGTTGAGAATCCTGACAAACATGTCTTTTTGATTATGGAAGAAATGAGCCGGTCGAACGTGGCAGCGGTATTCGGAGATTTGTTCCAGCTGCTTGACCGTGACTCAACTGGACGTAGCCAATATAGCATTAATAACGAATTGCTGGCCAACAAAGTCTTTGGGATTGGGCCAGACCAGGCCAACGATTTCCCAGTCTTTCTGCCATCCAATCTGACGATAATCGGGACAGTTAACACTAATGACCAAAACGTCTTTGTCATGGATACGGCCTTTAAGCGCCGTTTCCTCTGGAAGTATGTTTCCACTAATATCGATCTTGCGCACTTTACCAACAACGCCAAGATTGAAATCGCAACTGACTACTCGATTGACTGGGCTGTTTTTTACCAAAGCTTGAACCACTTTATTGTGGCTGATTTAGGGCTGGCAGAAGACAAGCAGATTGGGCCATACTTTATCAATTTCCAAGATGAAGGTAAGGTCGATGAAAATGGTCAGCCGATATTGGTAGACAAGAAGCAGGCAACCGAGCTGGTCAGAGACAAGCTGTTGCAGTATCTTTGGGAAGATGTTGCCAAGGTTGCGCAAAACACCTTTGTCGACAAGAAGATTTTTGATGACCAAAAGATTTCTTGTTTCGCTGACCTTTATGATAAATTTGGCCATGAGCAGGTTTTCTCTAAAGAGTTTGTTGACGAATTAGGAATCAAAGCTGCCAAGGTAAAGAAGGAAGCCGATTTTGAACACGCTGAAAATTGATGTCGTTAAAGACGGCCAGCCTCTTTCAGCCAAATTGTGTCAGTACTATGGTCTGGATGGCCGGGATTTTAAAATTAGCTATGACGCGGCTGCAGGCAGAAATTTGGCTTTTGCCAATTTTGTCGGAATCGTCAGAAAAGGCGATAGACTTTTGGCATCTCTGCCAAAGCATTACGCGGATATTGAGCAGTTTTCTGACTTGAGCTACCGGGACAAGGTTGGAGAAATCAAACTGATAATGAGCTCAGTCTTGGAATACAATTTGAGTTCGGAATACCGGACTTATGCCAAAAGTGAGGACCTTGAAAGCAATTTTTCCTTGTCATCGTTTTACCGGATCTATGACTACTACCAGACATATGGTCTTTATCATGAAGACAATCAGCGGATTACCAAGGGATACAAGGGAAATATCTCTTGGAAGAAGACGATCAAGAAGTCGCATAAACTGATTGGTGGTGGGAATTTGATTTTCACCCCATTCTATGTCAGAAAACATCAGAACAACGAAAATCTAATCACTCAAGCGATGGTCTTTGCCATCAATTACACTGTACAGCTGTTTGGTGATTTTTTGGATCTGCCAAGTAATTCTAGGATTGCCAGCCGCGGCATCGACAACGTATTTTTGGCAAACGCTGATAAGATTATCGGCCAGTTGAACGTGCTACAGTCGCGTATTTTTAAAGATGCTGACAAAGCTTTGGTGATGAACTTGATTATTTTCTTAAGAGAGGCAAATACTGGCTCATTTGAGACGAAGTACATCAAGCAGTATGATTATGCTAACCTGTGGGAAAAGGCGGTTGAGAAGTACTTAAACGGGCATTTCGCGGGTCTTAATCAAGATGGTCAGCAACTGCTAGTTGGAACTGAACATAGTAGTGACGAAGGGATGCGGTTTGCCAAATTATCCGATAATGGATACAACCTGGCGCATCCTGGTTGGCGACTGGAACCGGACCATTATTGGCTGGATAAAAGTACTGGTACTCAATATATTTTTGACTCAAAATACTACACCAAGCTGACAGACTTGAATCACAAACAGCTGGTTTATCACTTCTTGTTTAGAAAACGGGCTGCGAGAACGGTGGATGCCTTGATCATGCCAGAAGAAGGGGGGACGCGGACGGAAAAATACGTGGACCTCAATAATGACTGGCTGCCAAAAGCAGATCAAAACATCGCTATTTTGCTGACGCATTTGAATGCCAAAGACGTGATTCAATGTTTTGTTCAACACTAAATTTCCATACATACCAAAAAACGAGTTGCGCGATGCAACTCGTTTTTTCATATCTATTCAAATCTATTAGAAGTCGAAAGCCAAAGCGCCCATTGGGTCCCATGGCAGAAGTTCGATTGGGTTTTCCTTGCCTTCGTCGTAAGCCTTCTTAACATCTTCTGGCAGGAAGGCCTTGTTCAAAACAGCCTGGTAAACGAATTGGTCGAACCATTCGTCGCTCATGACGAAGTAGCCCTTGAAGCCTGGCTTGTCACCCCATGAGTTTTCGATCTTCCACTTAGTTGGCTTGTCGTCAACCAGGTCAACGGCAGTGATAACCATGGCGTGGTTCATCATGCTTTCGCCTGAGTCCAAGCGGTCAGCCTTGCTCATTGAGAAGTCGTAGTCAAAAAGCTGGTCTCTTTGGTAGATCTTAGTGTCCAAAAGCCCGGCTTCCCGGTCACCGCCCTTGGAAACGTCTGAACCAAACCAAACAACTTCGCCTTGCTTCAATTGGTTGATGATCAGTTCCTTGAACTTGGACAGTTCCAGGTTGAGGTGGCGGACTTGCCGGCCGCCAACCACGTTGCCCAGGTATTCAACTGAGAAGACCTTGTTGTATGGCTTGTCAGCAGTAGGCCCGTTGATAACTGAGATGTAGTTTTCCAGGTCCCAGCCAACGTACTTCTTGAAGAAGTCTTGCGGGGTGATGTCCTTGTCGATGTGGTAGTTGCCGTCATCGTCAGTGTATTCAAAGTTGAAGCTCTTTGGCGGCAGGCCCAGTGAAGTAGCCAGCATGCGGAAGATAGCGTCCAAAAGTTCAGCCTTGTGCGCCTCTACTTCTTCTGCGCTCTTGCCTTCGTTGACCAAAGCCCGCAGTTCCAAACCGCCCTTGCGGAGCATGGTGTTCAAAGTGTCATTCAAAGCGCGGGAGTTTTCTGAGTTAGCAGTTTCCGGGTAAACCTTCTTCGGCACGATCCCGTACTTTTCAATCAAGCCGCAGAGCATGTCCCATTGCCCGCCGTCTGATTGTGGAGTGGCAAAGAGGAAGGAGACCTTCCGGTCGCCCAGTGGCTTGTCAGCTGAGCCGATCACGTTTTCAAAGAAGAAGTTTGACTTTTCAAATTTGTCCCAGAAGAAGGTGTAGCTCTGTGACAATTCAAAGCCCTTCAGCTTGAATTCCTTTTGGATTGAGTGACGCATGGTGTTCAAAGCACTGAACATCCAGCAGCGGCCTGACAGCTTTTGGTTGGTAACTGAACCAGTGTCGATTTCCACTGAGAAGGTCGGATCCAGGTCCACCTTGCTTTGGGTGCTTTGGCTGGCCTTGAAGATCCCGTTGGTTTGGGCAGCGTTGGCAGCTACCCCGTAAGCTGGGTGCTTGCTCAAGTTGCTGGTGAAGTTTTCGATCGTGTCAAAGCTGATTTCTTTTGACATCCTATTGCCTCCTGTTTCTCTTTTTTCTTTTTAAAAAACTGTCTAAGCTCATTTTAGCCCATAAAAACAAGGCCGTCTATCAAAGCAGCTTAATTTGTTGGTTTCCCGGCCCAAATGTTCGTCAATTCCCCGTGCTTTTGACAATAAGCGATCACTTGCGGGTCTAAAGGCCAAACTTTTAAGCCCGTCTCCTGGCAAAGCTTTTCTACTTGCTTCATTACTTGGTCTAAAGTTCCTTCTGGTGCCCCCGGCCCGATAAAAAGCTGGTTCATGGCCCAAACCGGCCCGCTTTTTCTCTTGATCAAGAGGAGGGGACTTTTGGCAACTAACTGACCGTCAGCCTTGATTTCAATGACTTTTTCTCTTTCTTCTGGCATAGCTTTTCCTTTCAAAGCAGCAAATATTTTGCGGTCCTTGCCTTTTCCTTTGCTGTCTTAACTAGTGTAAAATAGATGTCTAGATAATTAAAGGAGCAAAAAAACATGAACAGAGTAAGAGGCTTTGAAGTAGTTAAGAACTATGAAGGACAAGGCTTGACCCTGCCCCGCCGGCAGACTTTGGCCAGCGCCGGCTATGATATCGAAGCTGCCCGCGACATCACCATCCCCAGCATCTGGAGCTTGAACTTCGTCAGGATCTTCCGCTTGATCAGAAACGGCCATGACTTGATCGAAAGCGACTTTTTGCAGGCTGAAGAAGTCTTGAAGCCGATCTTAGTCCCAACTGGCATCAAGGCCTACATGCCAGAAGACGAGGTCCTGATCCTGGCCAACCGGTCCTCCAACACTTTCAAGCGCAACCTGTCCTTGCCAAACGGGATCGGTGTCATCGACAGCGACTACTACAACAACCCCAACAATGAAGGGGAGATCTTCGTCCAAGTCTTGAACTATGGCGTCCGTCCCCTCAAGATCAAAAAGGGTGAACGGATCGCCCAGGGTATCTTTATTAAGTACCTCAAAACTGATGACGACCAGCCAATCGAAAGCCAGCGCTTAAGCGGCTTTGGCTCAACCGGCAAGAAGGGCGGCAAGTAATGGCCAGAGCTAGAACCCAGTATAAGTGCCGGTCTTGCGGCTACATCTCCGCTTCTTACCTGGGCCGGTGCCCGAACTGCGGGGCCTGGAACCAGTTTGAAAAAGAAAGCCAGGAGGTCCGCCAGACTTCTACTAAAGCTACCCCCAGCCGCCTGATGGCCAGCGTGGGTGCTAAAGAAGCCGTTAAAATGTCCACCGTCAAGGCGGAAAAAGAAGGGCGGGTCTTAACCAAGTCCTCTGAACTTAACCGGGTCTTAGGCGGCGGGATCGTACCAGGCTCTTTGGTCTTGATTGGCGGGGACCCCGGCATCGGCAAGTCCACTTTGATGCTGCAGATCATGAGCGAGCTGGCCGAAAAATACCAGGTCCTCTACGTCTCCGGGGAAGAATCTGCCAGCCAGATCAAGCTGCGGGCTGACCGGCTCGGCCTGGGCCAAAGCCCCATGCTTTTATACCCGGAAAGCAACATGGAACATATCCGCGACCAGATCGACGACGTTAAGCCAGATTTTGTCGTGATCGACTCCATCCAGACCATGAATGAACCCAGCCTGGACTCCATGGTGGGATCAGCTTCCCAGGTCCGGGAAGTTACCGCCGAATTGATGAAGATCGCCAAGCTGGACCAGGTCACTGTCTTTGTCATCGGCCACGTGACCAAGGAAGGGTCCATCGCCGGGCCGAAAATCCTGGAGCACATGGTTGACACCGTCCTTTACTTTGAAGGTGACGAGCACCATGCCTACCGGATTCTGCACTCAGTCAAGAACCGTTTTGGGGCGGCCAACGAAATCGGCATGTTTGAAATGAAGACCGAAGGCCTGGCAGAAGTGACCAATCCTTCCGCGGTCTTCTTAGATGAACGCCTGCCCGACTCAACTGGGTCAGCCGTGGTCGTTTCTTTAGAAGGCACCCGGCCGATCTTGGGCGAAATCCAGGCCCTGGTCACCCCAACCGCCTTCGGCTATGCCAAGCGGACTACTTCGGGCCTGGACTACAACCGGGTCTCCCTGCTTTTAGCCGTTTTGGAAAAAAGGGGGAACCTAATGCTGCAGAACCAGGACGCCTATTTATCAGCGACCGGCGGCATCCGCTTAAACGAACCGGCCATTGACCTGGCCATCGCCATGGCCATTGCCTCCAGTTACTATGACAAGGAAATCTCCGCGACTGACTGCTTTGTTGGGGAAATCGGCCTGACCGGGGAAGTCCGCCGGGTCAACCAGATCCAGGCCCGAGTCAAGGAAGCCGGCAAGGTTGGCTTCAAGCGGATTTTTATCCCGAAATACAATATGAACCCGGCCTTGCAGGATTTGGGGATTGAGGTAATCCCGGTCTCCAGCGTCCGCCAGGCCCTCCACTACCTTTTCTCATAGAGAAAACGAATGTAATATTTCATACGATTTGCACTTTTCTCTTGCTAAAATGCTGGTAAGAACTACAATGTAGTATATTGATTGAGGATAGATGGAAAGGAAAAATATTAATGACAGTTCCAGTATTTTATTCAATCAGTGACGACTTCACCCCATACGCGGCTGTCTCACTGCACTCTTTAGTCAAGCATGCTGACCCAAAGCGTGACTACACGGTAACCTTTTTGCACCAGGGCTTAAGCCGGGACCATGAAAAGGCCCTGGCCGCTTATAACAGAGACAATGTCCACATTAAGTTCTACGAGATGTCCGACGAACTCCTCAAGCCAATCCAGGACCGGAAGGAGAACTACTTGCGGGGCGACTTCTTTGCCATGTCCATTTTCTACCGCCTCTTTATCCCGGACCTCTTCCCGGAATACGACAAGGTAGTCTACATCGACAGTGACACGGTCTTAAATGACGACATCGCCAAGCTTTATGACCATGACTTAGGCAATAATCTCCTGGGTGCCTGCACCGACACTTCCATCCAGTTCGTGGAAAAGATGCTCCGCTATATCAAGGAAGTCTTGGCTCTGGATCCGAAGGAATACATCAATTCAGGGATGCTGGTCATGAACGCCAAGGCCTTCAGAGAGGAAAACTTCGTTGACAAGTTCTTCAGCCTCTTGGGCCGCTACCACTTTGACTGCATCGCCCCGGACCAGGACTACCTAAATGAAATCTGCTCCGGCCGGATCAAGTACCTGGACGGCCGCTGGGACGCCATGCCAAACGAAAATACCGCGGCCTTGGAAAATCCTGGCCTTATCCACTACAATCTCTTCTTTAAGCCTTGGCGCTTTAGCGGGATCCAGTATGAAGACTACTTCTGGACCAACGCCGAAGAAACCATCTTTGCGGATGAACTGAAGGCAGAACTGGCCAAGACGACCGATGAAGAAAGGGACACCGAATACCACAAGCTGGATCACATGCTGGGCAAGCTGGACATGACCCTGCAGGATCCCCACAACTGGGCCCGGGTTAAGGAAAATGAGCAGGTAACTTTATAATTCACAAGAAGAGCTTTCCAAAATTCGTTTTTGGAAGGCTTTTTTAGTAATTTCTATGTTTATGATCCAGAACCAGGTGACTGGGAGCGCAGATCATCCGCCTGTACACCCGATTAAAGCGCCTGCCTTTAGCCAGCCAGCTCCGGGTGCGGGTCCACTTCGGCCATGCAGGAAAAGGAAGAATTAAAGCGGTACTTGATCGACCACCTGGATGAAGCTATTGAAAAGCACTACCTGCAGGTTTACTACCAACCAGTCATCCGGTCAAGGGATTCTTGTCACCGGATGACTTTATTCCCCTCTTTGAAGAGATGAACTTGTCCTACAAGGTTGACCGTTACGTCATCCAAGAAGGTACCCAGGGCCTGCGCGGGCGTATCGACAAGGGAGAAAAGCTCGTGCCAGTTTCCATCAACTTGTCCCGCGCAGACTTCCAGATGATGGATTCTTTGACCGAATTAAACCAGGCCATGCGGAAAAATGGCTTGCGCTGGTCCCTAGTCCGCGTGGAAATCACCGAAAGTGCCTTATCTAAGGATGTTGCCGGCGGCCATTCACAACTTCCGCCAGGCCGGTTATGAAGTCTGGATGGACGACTTTGGTAGCGGCTATTCTTTCTTAAACTATCTCAAGAATTTTGAATTCGATGAGATCAAGCTGGATATGATCTTCATGAAGGACTTTGACGAAGCTTCAAAGAAGATCTTAACCGCCTGCGTGAAGATGGCCAAGGACCTGGGAATCCATACTTTGGCTGAGGGGGTTGAAACTAAGCAGAAGTTGGACTTCTTGCAGTCGATTGGCTGCGAGCGGATCCAGGGCTTTTACTACAGCAAGCCCTTGCCAACCGGTGAGTTTGCCAAGCTGGTGGCTGAAAAGGGGATCGAAATTGAGAACTGGCAGCAGAGCAAGTTCTACCAGTGTGTTGGCCTGGTGGACTTGGCCAGCGACAAGCCGACCTGCCTGGCCTTAGACGATGGCAGCCATTTCCGCTTGCTTTATGTCAACGAAGAATTTCAGAAAGAAGTCAAGCGGGCACCGGCAGTCTTTAAGCAGATCGTTAATGAATGGAACAAGCCGGAATCAGAAATTGCCAAGCGGCTGCAGGCCTTTGCCAAAAAGGTTGACCAGGGTGAGGCAAGCTACTTTGACTTTAAGCAAACCGAGCAATATCTCCGCCTTAGTGCCCAGCAAATTGCCAGACACGAAAATTACCAGATACTCCTGATCAACGCCAGCGACATCACCGTGCAATACCTAAAATAAGCAAGAAGCAGTCATTTGGCTGCTCCTTTTTTTACTTTCAACCCGTAAAAAAGTTGAAAAAACAAAAAATTTCAAAAAACTTTTTATGCATTTAACCTAGAAAAGGCATAAAATCCGAACGATTTTTCCGAAAAAGCAATTTTTCCAAAAGTGCGCGAGGATTTTGAAAAATAAAAAAGGAAACAACCTTTACAACACCTCCTGGCGTTTGGCAGAAAAGACAATTAAAAGGCAAAAGTTGACGAAAAAGAAAAAACAAGGTAAAGTAGTAAATGTCTTCAAGGCAAGCAAGAAGCGCTTTCGTAAAGAAAGGCAATTGAAGGCAAAAAGAAAATATCGAAAACTTGTTGACAAGAATCAAACAAGCGAGTAAGATATAAAACGTTGCGTCACTAAGACGCAAGTTGGTACTTTGAAAAC
>NZ_QOCY01000058.1:0-3215 GCF_024701915.1 Lactobacillus leichmannii
AGCAATCGGCACGTTGGTCAGAAGTCAGATCTTTCAGGTGCCCATTGACGATCCTCTCAGCTAGCAGAATAGTGAAGCGAAGCCAGTTGATATGTGGGTTCTGCATGAATCTATAGTAGGTGTTTTTTGAGAAGCCAGCAGTACACTTGCCAGACTTCTGTTGCATGTACATGCTTCTGTCTGGAAACACATTACCGAAGATGTATGAAAGGATCGACCAAAGTGGGATTCCTTTGGACTTGCGGAGCCCACATCTACGGAGAAGCTCCATAACTTTGTAGTCCTTGAAGAACTTTTCAACAGAACGAGAAATTTTGAGTTCGTTTTTGGTATCGAATGATGGTAAACTAGACATAGCACAAGCCTTTCGTTTGATATTGATGATGTTGTAGTTGAATTATATCAAGCGAACAAAGGCCTTGTGCTTTTTTATTAGCTAAACTATTGAATTTTCAAGGTACAAGCCCACTTTTGTAAGTGGGAAGTTTAAGTTTTTAGAATAATAATGCTCGGAGGAAAAATATGAAAATTGCTGTTTTAACCGACAGTTCTGCTTACCTGAGCAAGGAGCAACAAGAGAAGTATCATATCGACGTGGTGCCGATTCCCTTGATTTGGGACGGGAAGACCTACTACGACCTGGTCGACATCAGCTATGAAGAATTTTATGAAAAAATCTCTACTAGCCAGACCCTGCCGACCACTTCCCAGCCATCTTTGGGTCAGATCATGGAATTCGTCGACCGCTACGTGGAAGAAGGCTACACCGACGTAATCATCCTGCCTTTGTCCAGCGGGATCTCCAGCTCCTACAACAACCTGGTCAACTACGCGGCTGAAGAAGACCGGATCAAGATTCATCCTTTTGACTGCCGTACTACCTGTGCCGGCCTGGCTGACTGCGCCATTTTGGCTGCCCGCCTGGTTAATGCCGGAGCCAGCGTCGACCTCATCATGAAGGACCTGGAAGACCTGCGCAAGACGATCGGCGTCCGTTTCTTGGTCGACAACTTGGGCCACCTCAAGCGGACCGGCCGCCTGTCAAACGCGGCCAGCTTTATCGGCACCTTACTCCACATTACGCCAATCCTGGCCATGGACGTGCAAAAGACTGGCCACATCTCCGCCATTGCCAAGGAACGGCAATACAAGCGGGCCTACAAGCATGTCCAAAACGACTTCCGCGAATTGACGGAAAACAAGGACTACCCAATCCAGGCCACGATTTTTGACGCGGATAACCCCGACCGGGGCGATGAATGGCTTAAAGATTACCAGGCTGCTTTCCCAAAGGACAAGTTTGACCGGTCCATCATTGGCCCCGTTGTTGGCGTTCACTGCGGGAAAAATACCATCGCCATCATTTGGTGCCGGGACATCGACAGCTACTTTGACCAAGACGGCCAGCCTCTGCCAGATGTCGAATCTGCGGAAGTCGGCGAAAAGTTTTAAATTAGGCAAAAAAGAATAAGCAACAAATAAACTCCTGTGCTACTAGCTTGCACAGGAGTTTTTCTGTAATCCTTAATCAGTTTAGTTTTTATTCGCCCTAAACTTCGTCAGCGACTTCCTTGATGAACTTCAGCTTGTTCCATTCCTCTTCTTCAGTCAAGGTGTTGCCTTCTTCAGTTGACGCAAAGCCGCATTGCGGACTGAGGAAGAGGTTTGCCAAAGGCACATAGCCGCTGGCTTCCTTTAAGCGGGCGATGACCGCGTCCTTGTCTTCCAATTGGCCAAACTTGGAAGTTACCAGACCCAAGACGATCTTGACATTTTCCCGGCCGTTCCAGATCTGCTTGATTGGCGCCAGGTCACCGGATCTGTCTGAGTCGTATTCCAGGAAAAAGCCATTGTAGTTCAGCTGGGCCAGGTAAGGCGCAACCGGTTCATAGCCGCTGGAGAAAAGGAAGGTGGACTTGAAGTTGCCCCGGCAGATGTGGGTCGTTACCGTCAAGTCTTCCGGCAGGCCTTCCAAAGCAGCGTTGATAACCATTACCGCGCTTTCAGCCAAGTGGACGTACTTGGCATGTTCTTCTGGATTGTCCTGGCTTTCATTGAGCTTGCTAATCAAAAAGGCCCAGGTGGTGTCGTCGATTTGCAGGTAGCGGCAGCCGAGATCGTAAAAGTGCTTGATGGTTTCGTTGTAGGCCTTGCCTAAGTCAGCCAGGTAGTCTTCCTAGCTAGCGTAGAATTCTGGCCAGTTGTCAGACCGGTTATCTCTGAAGAGCATGGTTGGTGAAGGAATAGTCTGCTTGGCTACCGCGTCCCCGGCCGCCTTTTGGGTGAAAAGGAAGTGGTCAAAGAAAGGATGGTCTGGGTTGTAGGCTACCTTGCCGCCCAATTCAGCATTGTCAGTCCGGGTCTTGACCCCATGGAACTTATAGCTTTATTGGTAGTCGTACTTGATTTCCCCTTTAAGGCCCCACAAGAAGTCCAGGTGCCACCAGCTGCGGCGGAATTCACCATCAGTTACAGCTTTAAGGCCCACTGCCTTTTCCTTTTCAACCAGGTCGCTGATCCACAAGAGGCACTGGAGCAGCAGAAGACCTGGATGGGTCAAGGTCCGCTTTGACCAGAAAAGGGAAATTAATTCACTGGAAATTGTCAAAAAATCCCTGCTCCTAAACCAATCAGTAAACTAAATATGCTGGCGTAAACAAAAGCCAGGCTTTTCAACCTTTTCATATGCAATATCCGCTCCAATCCTTAATCTGCACCATTCCATGATAACAAATTTCCTTAGCAACTTGAAAGCTTTTTCCCCCCTCCTCCCTCCAACTTAACTTTTCTTATTCAATCGAAATTATCTATACCGGTACCCAATATTTATAGAAAAAGCTTTATTTGAAAACTTTTTCTATAAATGCTGGAATGCAAGGTGAAAATCAGAAAACAGTTAGCAAGTTAATATGAGGTGAATGAGATGTATCCGGGAACTTTTGAAGGCAACCTACTACTTAAACGACAAGAAGCCAATCGACCAGATGGACTTGCCGCTGCCGAAGATCGCGGTCAAGGGGGCTATGAAGAAGGTCCAGGGCACTTGGCTGGAAGAATTGCTCAAAGAAGCAAAATTGCTTGAGTAAACAAGCTAAAAATGAGATAAACGCCTTGCATGACAGCAAGTAAAACATACTAACCTAGTGTTGGATGATTACTCGACGGAGTAGTCGTTCAACACTTTTTCTTTTACTATATAAAGTGGAGATGAAGCC